>DATLYB010000493.1:0-3587 GCA_035575215.1 Chitinophagales bacterium | reverse complement strand
AAAACGGTTGCCGCCAGTGTCATTGGAGCCTAATTTTCTGTTACCGCCGAGAGCTCGCTGAACATAGGTAAGTCCTGATTGCGTTTGTGTCCCGTTTTCATAAATGCCTGCACCGCTGCTGTTCAAATCCCAATGCACCATTTTAACACCCGTGCCGGTGATTTCCGTCCCGCGCCCTGTGCCATCATGATAAGCTTTGTTTGTTCCTCCGCCTTCATGCGGAATCCTGAGGGTACCTGTTTGAGCCTCATAAAGAAATTGTATTGCAGTGGAGGTGGTCTTATAGACAAACCAAATGCTGTAATTGCTTGCCGCATTGGTAAGAGAGGTCAAATCCATATTATCATTAATTCCATCAAAATGCACCGTTGACTTGTTGTTAAAATTTGAGTTGGATTGGTCCCATATTGGTTTATTCGCGGCAGTATTCTGAACAGCATCATGATTATTGCCTGATTCATCATCCCAGGTTGTGATTGCACCCCCGTCAGCAACACCCGTAACGGCATCGGCTCTCAGCCATAATTTGTTGGTAGTACTGTTGCCTACGCCTCCCGGACCCGACTGTCCAAAGCCCTTTACAGAAACAAGAAGGATAAGCCATACCAACTTCGTTCTTGTTAGGAAATGCATAATTACGGTTATTATCGTAACTCTTATACGGGCATAATTTGTATTTAGGTTACGAAAAACTAATTAAGGCGTGATTAAATAATAGTCCGTTACTTTTTTCGGAAGTCAGGCTAAAGCCTTTGTAAACAGCCGGTTCTGCTCTAAGCCCTCCTTTACAAGCTGGAAGAAAAAACGGAATAAGTGATTAAGCTGTCGCTGTTCTGCGATGAGATATAAAGAGTTCCTTTACCCTGTGTGATTTTTATAATTCCCCGCGCATCGCCATCCACCACGAATCCGCTCTCGGTCAAACTCAGGGGGGTAAAATTTCCTTTTCCGTTCCCGGTCAAATACAAGCCTTTGAAGCTGTCGTAGCGCCCGCGCTCCACTTCAGCATAATAGAAATTTCCAACCAGGAGCAAATCCAAATTGCCGTCATGATTCACATCATCGGCAAGGATGTCATTTACGGGAGCAAACTGTGCTTCCAGCGACAGGGGGGTAAGTGTGAAGGATGTTCCGCCATTGTTTTGCAAATAGCAGGTTGCGGTTTCAAAAGCGAAAAGATGAATGGCTTTGCTGAGCTGGAACAAGTTGAACATATCACCAATGGTAGCGCGCCCATAGTGTTCCGTTTTGTAAAATTTCTTCGCCAGCCCGTTGATGCGTGGCGTCAAGGTGCGCAGTTGCTTGCAGGGATATACCTTGCCGTCTTCATTGAAGCACGAAATTACATCAAGCGAACCGTTCTCGTCAAAATCAGAGGCAAATAATTCAAGCGGGGCATTCTGTTTCGCCTTGAACCGCGTGTTCAAGCCCAGATTACCAAGCACATAATCCATGTCCCCGTCATTATCGAAATCTCCCTGCGTGATGCAGTTCCAGAAGCCGTTTGTCTTTTGTTCTGTAATCATTTGAGAGGTGACATTTACAAATCTGCCGTTATTGTTTTTGAAAAAAGTAACCGGCATGTATTCGCCAACGAGAATTAAATCCAATTGTTTGTCATTATCGAAATCGCTCCACACGGCATCGGTAATCATTCCTGCAAACCGCAACTCAGGAGCAACACTTTCAGTTACATCCTTGAATTTTCCCTCATCATTTTTCAGTAAATAGCTGCGGGGCATTAGCGGATATTTCTGTGATTTCACCCGGCCGCCAACGAACAGGTCGGGGTAACCATCCTTGTCGTAATCAGCGGCAGCCGCGCATTTTGAACTTGTGGCTATAAACGGAAGAGCATCTTTGCTGCGGATAAAATTTCCCTTCCCGTTATTCACGTAAAGCCGGTGCTGAAGGTTTTCGGATGAATCCGGGAATTCGTACCCGCCCGTGGCGACATACACGTCATTATCCCCGTCATTATCCGCATCGAAAATCATAAGGGCTCCATCTTCAAATTTTGTGTCGCTGGTGATTGTGTTTAACGCTCTGGTAAACGTCCTGTTTTTGTTTTGAAGAAAGCAGGCGCGCGGCTTGTTCACCGAACCTCCAACGAGGACGTCATTCAGCCCATCTCCATTTAAATCGCCTGATGCAAGTGCGGGTCCCTCTTTAGAAAACATCTGCGGCAGCAACGGGTCAATACCAAAGTCAATGAAATCATCCTCCTGGTGTTTGTAGTCAAGACCGATGCCGTGAATTCGCTGAAAAACGGTTGCCGGTATGACGGGTGGGTTTCGGGATTGCCGGGCATTGCCATGATATACTTTCAACACTTGGTTGCATGCCACATCTTTCAGCAACTGGATTTTGCCATCGCACCATTTGATTAACAAGGAGTCAACCATTTTATTTTCACCCGTACCGAAATGCAGTATATTTTCCGATTGCGAAAGGAAACCCTTCACCGGCTGCAATTCGGAAAATTGTTTGGCTTTCCCTATGAAAACGGTGGCGCTGCTTCCCTGAACAGGCTGATGCCTTTCATCCACGAAGCGAATGCGCAGCCAGTTGTTTTCTTTTTGCGTGTTCAACAGGTTTTCATAGATGAATGACAAGCTGCCATTGTTATTTACTACAATATCAAGGTCGCCATCATTGTCAAAGTCGGCATAAGCGGCACCCGTTGAGATTTCAGATTTTCCCATTCCCCACTCCTGGCGCATGTCTTTGAAGGTGAGGTCGCCATTGTTTTTATAGATGTAGTTGATAAACCAGGGATTATCAGCAGGAGTTTTGATGTAATTCAGATAGTCATTTGTTGAAAAATTCGGGTTGGCTCTTTTGATGGAATCCACTTCAAGGGCAAGGTCAATGAAAAAGGCGCGGTCAATGCTGTTGCCGTTGGAGATGAAAATGTCTTTCAGCCCGTCATTGTCGAAATCGGCAATCAGCGGGCTCCAGCTCCATTCGGTGGCGTCAATGCCAGCCAGCTCTGAAATCTGGCTGTAAGTACCATCGCCCCGGTTGAGCTGCAACACATTTTTCACCTGCTGCTTTTGCAGGCGCTTGTGCTTTTCAGTGAGCAGGCGGTTCCAGTCGTAGGGCGTCTCCCACCAGCTTGTTTTTTGGCGGTAGTTCTTGTCTGAGCGCATATCCACCGCCACCATGTCATTCAGTCCATCGTTGTTGATGTCAGCCACATCAATTCCCATCGTGTAGAAGCAGGTTTGCGGCATTACGTCATCATCGGCTTCAAAGAACTTTCCCCTTCTGTCATTATAATACAGATGGTCAGGGATGTCGTAATCATTGCAAAGATAAAGGTCAACCCATCCGTCATTATTAAAGTCGGAAGCATACGGAGTGAATCCGTAACGGTACTTGGTGTCGAACGTGATGCCCGATGTTTTAATCACGTTTTCAAACCGCTTGCCATCATGGTTCTGGAAAAGGTAATCGGGATAATAATCTTCCGGCTCCCAGTCGCTCACGCTTTGCAGCGCGTGTGATTGCAGCTTGGAATTGAAGTTGGCGTTAATGTAGATGTCAAGAAAATTGTCTTTGTTGAAATCCAGGAACACCGCATG
>DATLYB010000492.1:0-16933 GCA_035575215.1 Chitinophagales bacterium | reverse complement strand
GCTTGACAAATTCAGAATAAACACCAAAAATCGCGTCAATCTTTCCGGGCCAGGATGCTTCCTTGTGAGGCCAACTGAGCCAGGTGGCGCGGTGGGGATGAAATTCAGCAGGAAAGTAATAACCCCTCTCGCGGGGGGTGGCTTTGTCACTCATCCAGAAATCGTTTCGAAAGAGGTTCGTAGGAATCAATTCTGCGGTCGCGCAGGAAGGGCCAATGAGTACGGTAATAATCGAGTTTCGACAAATCCAAAGCAACTACCTCAGTTTCTTCCTTGTCATGGGAGGCTTCGTAGATAATATTGCCAAACGGGTCAGCAACAAAAGAGCCTCCCCAGAATTTCATGCTCCCTTCGGTTCCGACACGATTGACGGCAGCCACAAAAACTCCGTTGGCCACCGCATGCGATTTCTGCATCGTTTGCCATGCCTGGTACTGGGATGCGTTCGTGGCGGCATCCTGTGATTGCGCCCAGCCGATGGCGGTGGGATAGAACAGAATCTCTGCGCCCAGCAGGCTGGTGATGCGTGCTGCTTCGGGATACCACTGGTCCCAGCAAATCAGGATGCCTGCTTTCGTACCATTTGCTGCAAACACCTTATAGCCAAGGTCACCGGGAGTAAAATAAAATTTTTCATAATAGCCTGGGTCATCAGGGATATGCATCTTGCGGTATTTGCCAAGATAATTCCCCTTGTTGTCAATGACGGCAGCAGTGTTGTGGTAAACGCCTTCGGTTCGCTTTTCGAAAAGCGAGGCAACGATGGAAACCTTTTTTTCACGGGCTATTCTACCCAGCCGTTCGGTTGAATATCCCGGCACCGGCTCAGCCAGCTTGAAATTGTTGTAATCTTCCGTGTCGCAGAAGTACAGCGAGCTGAAAAGTTCCGGGAGACACACGATTTCAGCGCCCCTCGCTGCCGCTTCTTTGATGCCTTCCTCTGCCTTGCGAAAGTTGGCTTCGTTATCGGCTGAACAGCTCATTTGCACCAGACCGGCTTTGACGATTCGTGTCATAAATTGTCCGCAAAGATAAATAAGCCATGGTTTCGGAAAGGCTTTGTATATTTCGCTTTTTAAAAAAAATTGCATTATGAAAAGCAATGCGGTCGGCTGGTTTGAGATACCGGTCATCAATATGGAACGCGCTATGAAATTTTACGAAACGGTATTCGGCTTTAAGCTGGAGCTGCACAAAAATGGGACCGCTGGACATGGCTTGGTTTCCGTGGGCAGATGGCGGAGCAGGCGCGGCCGGCTTATTGGTGTATAATAAAGAATGGTACAAGCCTTCAGCAAGCGATGGCGTGCTGATTTATTTCACGGCTCATTCCGGTGATTTGGCGAATGAGCTTTCCAGAGTGGAGCAGGGCGGAGGAAAAGTGGTCGTACCCAAGACGCTGATTGCCAAAGACATCGGATACATGGCGCTGTTTCTTGATACCGAAGGAAACCGCATCGCCATTCATTCGAGGAAATAAACATTCACCTGTGGATGATGGCGGGCTGAAATGTGCAACCAAATCCATTTTTTTCCATCTTTTAAAATCAAAACCCTATCTCATGAACAATAGAAAATTGATTCCTGCAATAGCTGCGTTATTTATTCTGCTTTTCACCGCTGTCCATGCCCAAAGTACGTGGATGGATGTTTACAATATCCTGCACACGAATTGCGCCACATCCTCCTGCCACGGAACGGGGAGTTCCAATCAATCATTCAACGTAGAGGATACTCCCCAAAATTTATATGATGACCTTATCAACGGCAACCCTGCCAACCCGTGGGCAAGGGACACGGCAGGCAACAAGCTGATTGTACCCGGCTCTCCGCAAACGAGCTTCGTTATGCGAAAACTGTCGCATTGCACCAGCGGACCCCTGGCGCTGACTCAGCCTTTCGAAGGAGCACAAATGCCTGACAATGCCCCTGCGCTGTCCAGTCAGAATCTGGAGCTTATCCTCGCCTGGATTCTTGCCGGAGCTCCTGAAACGGAAACATTCACCGACACCGTTGCAGGCAGCGTTTGCGACAGCTTGTGGATTGGAATCAACTCATGGGCTGATGATTTTTCAGTATCCCTGTTTCCCAATCCTGCTGAAAAAAAATTTTCAATGAGCTATTCAATCGGGCATCCTTCGGAAATTGCTGTCAGGCTGTATGATGTTTCCGGCAAACAACTGAAAACACTATTTCAGAGATGGCAAAATACCGGCAAACATACCCATCTCTTTGATGCTGCTCTGAAGCCGGGAGTGTATCTGCTGTCCATCACCAGCGGAAAGCGCCAATCTGTACGAAAGCTTTTGATTCAATAGCAATAGCATAACTTCCGGTTTTTTTCCTGTCAATGACTGATAAATGTTCGCAAGGAACTACCGGTCTGCCCTTCTTCTGATTGTTGCGCTTATCAGCGTTTCATCCGGCTGCGAAAAAGACCAGCATCCTGAATATCGCACCAATTGCAGCGGAAATTCCGGCAGCAAGAAGAAAGTGCTTTTCATCGGCATGGACGGCTGCCGCAGCGATGCGCTGAAAGCTGCGCGCACTCCTGCCATTGATTCGCTGATGGCACAAGGGCTTTACAGCTTTCATGTTGACAGAGGCATCTACACCGTGAGCGTACCCGGATGGACTACGCTGCTGCATGGCGTATTTCCTGAAAAGCACGGATGCAGGAACAATTCATTTGACGGATGCGACTATGCGGCTTATCCTGACTTGTTTTACTACATTAAGTCAGCACGCCCGGAGCTTCAGTTGTTTACGCTCACGCATTGGGAGGATTTCTTAAAAATCACCACTCACGAAGATTTTGCGATGACGTATAAATCAGACCGCGAGGTGCGCAATGCAGCGCTTCATGTTTTAATGAATTGTCATCCCGATGTGCTGCTGCTTCATTTTGAAGCACCTGATTCCGCAGGGCATGAAACCGCCTTTCATCCTGACACCAGCCGCTACCTTGCCGCCATCGAAATGGATGACAGGTTCATTGGCGACATTTTGCATGAGATTGAATTTCGGGAAGAGCAATTCGGAGAGGAGTGGCTCATCATTGTTTGCACCGACCACGGAGGGGAGGGAACCACTCACGGCAAGCAGGATGCCCTGCCGCAAACACGCTTTGTCTTTTTGATTGTGAGCGGAAGTTTTTTAACCCGAAAGGAGGTGACCGGTTCCGTTTCAAACACCGATGTGTTCCCCACCATCATGCAGCATCTGAATATTTCCGTGAAAGATGAATGGGGGATTGACGGAAAGAGTTGGCTGTAGGCAAAGTGTTCAGCAATTTTTAACTCAAAACTTAACCTTTACCATCCCCCTCATCTCGCTTCTCACATTGCCGTCAATCTCATCCAGTCCTGAGCCGATGGTGTCCTGATTCGCAAAATATGTCTGCCCGAACTTCAGCCAAAGATCCAGCCATCTGGCTGCCTTGTAGCGCAGCACGAAATAAAATCTCGTTCCTTTAGAGTAATAGGCAGGGACGAAGTGGTAATACAATACATCATCTTCGTACGTGTACACGCGCGCGTCATAAGAATAGGTGTCGAACAAAACAAACCTTCCCGACACACTCAACGGAAATGACAATGACTTGTACGTGATGTCCTGGTAAATCAAGAATCCGTTTTCTTTTTCACCGTCATCGTAAATCACACACTCAAAACGATTCTCGAATGATACTGATTCGGAAACCTTGTACTTCACATTCCAGCGGATGTTTTGCTTTCCGATAGGGGTGAGCATATTCATGTTGCCGGTGTTTTCAGGCGCGTTGCCTTCCTTCGTTTCATTTTTGTATCTGCCGTATATCTCCAGTTTTTTGGAAGGTCGCCAGGTGAGTTGTGCGAGAAAATCCAGACCTGACGAGGGTGCGTCCGCCTGGTATCGCAGCCAAGGAAAGCGGTAGTAATCGAGATAGCTGTCAAGCTGAAAATTTTTGACGGGTCGCACCGAAAGCCCGGCATAAATTCCCCGCTCGTTATAAGGCTTGCGGGATTCACTGAACGGATTGGAAAAGAAGCTGAAGTAATCGCGCTGGAAATAACGGTAGAGCAGCGCCATGTCCACCTTGGGGTCGAGGCTTGCAATACAGCCGTGCAGAGTGGAGATTGCCAGCTTGTCTGTCATGGCAAACTCTCCGAAGAAATAAAAATTCTTCACAAGCAAGGCATAATCCGCTCCGAAGTTGGTGAGCCTATCACCATAAAATTCATACTGGTTATAAGGCTCATTGCCTTTTTCAAGCGGGAAATTCAGCCGCGTGTGAACCGCAGACAACCCGATGTGCGAGGCGCGTCTTCTATATTTCAAGTAACCGCCTGCTGCCGTCAGCCTGACAGCATCTTTATCTTCCAATTCCGATTCAGTGCGATGCAGCCCCGATTCCAGCAATGAAGTTGCTTGTGCAATCAATGCTTCATCATCGCTGGTATCGGCTTCTGCGATGTTGGCGTCTTTACGGTCGCGTGAGAAAAATCCGGTGATTTCAAAATCGCCCGCATCTGCTGTTGCTGCCGCTCCGCGCAAAAAATTGTTTTCATCAACAGAGGTGTAAGGCCGCAGTGTTTCGCTTGTCTTTTTGATGCTGGTTACAAGCGGGCTTTTTCCAAATCCGAATCCGGAATACATTACCAGCCCCTGACCTGTTTTCATTTCATAATCTCCGGCTGCAATGCACTTGAACACGCTGACGTTTTTGACGAAGAAATGTCCTGAATAAAAATCAAATCCCCGCGGCTGCGAGCCCTTGAAAACTTCTTCTCCCGCATCTTTCTCCGCGGTGAATCCATAAGACAATTTGTTTGGAAAGCTGTAGCGGAAGCGGGTATAGATTTTTGACGGATTGCCTAAATAGCGCTGCCCGGCTTCACCGGAATCAAGCGGAGCATATCCTTTCTGCTCTTCGAGAATCTGCGAGCAGCGCAGGAACAGTTCAAAATCTCCTTCGGAAATCAACTGACGGAACGAGTGAAGTTGATAATCATCCAGGTCGCCTTTCACCGTGACGAAGGGAAGAATTCTGTAAATGGTAATTAAATCAAAATCTTTCACAGACTGCAATTCATAGATGCTGATGAAATCCCCATACTTTTCACGATGCCTGATGATGGCATCCGCCTGCTTGGCGGTTAGCAACCGGAAAACAAGCAGCTCATCATAAGTCGCTTTGTTGAGATTGAGCGGATTTTTCTGTAAATCAGCAAGCTGTTCAAGGTAGGCATCGAAGTTGAATGATTCATCCGTTTCTTCGGAAATGCTTTCGAGGATGTGCCGGATGTCTTCTTTCAGAATTTCGGGGTACTCTTTGACTTGCTTTTTTTGAGCGGCAGTTTCAAATGGGAAAAAGGCAGGGAGCAACAGACAAAGGAGCAGCAGCAAGTCATTGCTGGAAATCAAATAAGCCGAGCGCTTGCTATTCAGGGAAATGAACTTGCCTTGCATATTGCAGCGCTGAGTGAAGTCAAAGCCTTGTGCGAGGCAACCTGCCTGGGAGGGATTGCTATGCTTCGCTTGCAATGACGGTTTTTTATTTGTCTTCCTTCCTGATTGCATACGCTATCGAAATCTGAGGCGATACGCCAAGCACCGGATGAAGTGCAGAAGCTGCATCAATCACAACATTCTTCAGAATCAATCCCACGCCAAAAAATCCCTGGAAGGGACTGGCATTGACACCTCCCCGAATGGCGAGCTTTTCAACCGGGAGATATTCCAACCCGAATTTGTACACCGGAGCATAATCAATGTCTTTTTCCACCTCAGCCAGCGCTGCCACTTTTTTCGATGGCATGTAATTCAGCCCGAAGCGCATGACAGTTGGAAGTTTTTCGTTCGCATCCTCATTTATTGTCAGCCGCAGGGGATTGTTTATGTGGGCGCCTATCAGCAATTTCTCCTGGACAAGAAAAAACTGCAAGCCCGCTTCAAATGTGAACAGGTTTTTACTTCCGTATTCGCTGATGCTGATGTTGAGGTAATCGAATTGCAATCCGAATGAAAACCTGTTTCCAAAGTTTTTAGCAAACGCAGCACCGATTTTTCTCTCGCTGAACGGGCTGGTCCCGGTATAGTGAATCCCCAATCCAAATACTCCGGTCTTTGTCGGAAATATTGCGGCAGCATCAGCTACAGTCAACTCTTTCACGAGAAACTTATTTTTCGCGGAAATGCCGAATGAAAACTTTTTGAGAAAACCGATGCCCGCCTGATTGTTGTGAACGGAGAAACCGTCTGAGAGTGCGGAAGTGTGATTGCCTAAGGCGGAGGCGCGTGCCCCTACTGCGTCATCGAAAGAACCGGCATAGGCAAAGTAAACTGTGCTGGAAAATAATG
Organism: Chitinophagales bacterium; assembly: GCA_035575215.1. Taxonomy (GTDB): domain Bacteria; phylum Bacteroidota; class Bacteroidia; order Chitinophagales; family CAIOSU01; genus DATLYB01. Next base: position 10,591 of record DATLYB010000492.1, on the reverse strand, counting down.
CAGCAACGAGTGCAACAGGGTAATTCATAAACCTGACGAAGCGCATCAAAATACAGATTTCTTTGAAAAGAGTAATTATCCGGCACTAATATGGTCATGAACCCAGCGCATATTACACGGTGTTCTGCTTTTTTGTATTTTCATTTTGATTTTGTACAGGTAAATGTGACTAAAGTCATTCTTTTTGTTTTGACCAACTCCGACATTTACGATGTAATAATTTTTAAATAAAAAGCATGAGTCAATTCAAGGGATATTTGCAACGTATCGAAGACAACCAGAAGTACGCCTACTCGCTGATTCGCATCTTCCTGGGAGCCGCCTTGTTTGTGCGGGGAGTGATTCTGATTGCAAACCCCGATAAAATTTATGTGCTGGATGTGAAGGCAGAGATGCACATGTTCTATTCTTATGTAACCATTATCCACCTGCTGGGGGGATTCCTGATGGCGCTCGGCTTTTTCACCCGCATCGGAGCTTTGCTTCAGATTCCCATCCTGTTCAGCGCAGTTTTCATTATTCATGCCGGCAGCGGGCTGGTGGGGAGTGGTCAATCGCTGGAACTGGCTGCCCTCGTTCTTTTCCTTCTTATCGTGTACGCGGTATTTGGTTCGGGTCCGCTGGCGTTGAGCAGTTATTTCAAGCTGAATTGTTGAAATTTGAACTGTAAAACTCAATCCTATGCATAGAAAAAGCATTGAACTATTGAACAAAGCAGTGGCAGATGAATTAAGTGCAATTCATCAGTACATGTATTTCCATTTCCACTGTGATGACCAGGGCTTTGACCTGCTTGCCAATCTTTTCAAGAAAACCGCAATCACCGAGATGACGCACATTGAGCGTCTTGCGGAGAGGATTTTGTTCCTGAAAGGCGATGTGAAGATGCATCCCGCCCAGGCAGTGAAGCCGGTAAAAACCGTGAAGGAGATGCTTGAATTGGCAAAAAAGATGGAAGAAGAAAGCGCAAGGGATTACAACAAGTGGGCGAATGAATGTGCTGCCCAGGCGGATGCCATCTCGAAGCAACTTTTTGAAAGTCTTGTTGCCGATGAAGAAACACACTACGACCGGTTCGACACGGAGCTGGAAAACATCGCGCAGTTCGGTGCTAATTATCTGGCGCTGCAATCCATCGAGCGGAGCAAGAACATCAGTGGAAAACCGGCAACGAATCAATAGCTGAAGTTATATGCCAGACACTTCCTTCAGATAGCGCTTCATCAATTGCAAATAACTCACTACGAATCCCGTTCGCTTTTTCAGTTTCAACTCGCTTGCCGCCTGCATCGCTTTCAACGCATTCACTTTTGTCCTGACGTTGGCGCGATAGAGTTTGTAATAGCGGAATAATGCTTCATCGCTTTCATTGCGAATTACGGGAAACAGTTCGTTGTAGTGCTCACGGAATTTGTCGCTCAAGTCGTTTCTCCCATAGTCCTCCAAATCCATGCAGAAGAAGGCGATTTCATTGAGCACGTCAATATGACGGAAGGTATCATTGAATTCAAGGCAGTCGAATATGACGGGTTTTTTGTAAAGGAAAATGTTACCGGAATGAAGGTCCCCATGGCAGTCGCGGATGAAGCCCTCCTTAGCACGCTGCTGAAATGCTGCATGATGCTGCCGTAGAAAAACATCGGATAAATGAACTGCTTCACGGATGATTTCCCTCCCGCCTTTTTTGATTCTTCTGTCAATAAAATCTGCCACGCTCCTGATGTCATTGAAAAGAGTTTTCAGACCGGCAATGTCAAATGGCTTGCGGATTATCCTGGCGCTGCGGTGAAACGGAGCAACAATTCGGGCAATTGAAATGATATGCCGGGGGGTTACTTTTCCGGCTTCCAGCATTCTGTCCATCTCGCGCGAGCGAAGCAGGCGTTTCATCTGCACGGCATAGTCAATGATTTTGCCGTCTTTCCGTCCGATATAAACTTTGCTGTCATACATTCTCACGGGCAGCACGTTCAGGTAAATGTTCTTCGCGAGACGCGAATTGAGCCGCAGCTCTCTATTGCAGAAGTATTTTCTTTTTGCAAGAGTGGAGAAATCAAGAAAAGAAAAGGCAACCGGCTTTTTTATCTTGAAGGCATAATGTTTTGTGAGAATCACCCAGGAAATGTGGGTTTCCGTCAGTGTTCCCTTCCCGCTGCCGGGATAGGTCCGTGATTCGATGATTGATTTTATTTCTTCTCCGGTCATGATTGCGCTAAATACTCCATTGCCTTTTTAATCATTTCATCGGCAGAATCTATGTCGGAATGCAAAACAAGATGCGCTTCGGTGACGGGTTCAAACCGGCTCTTCAATATTTTGTAAACTTCAAAATCCGCCTCGCTGTCTGCGCGGGGCTGCGAAAGCCTTTGCCTCACGGTTTCTTCCGATGCTTTCACTTCAATTATCTTGAATCGCTGCTCTGATTGCCGTAATGTATTTATGAATTTATCGCGGAAGGTCTTCTTGAAAAAGGTGGCGTCCACAATCACTTCCTTCCCGGATGCAATTTCATTCTGCATCATTTGCAGCATTGCATCATATACACTTCGCTTTGATGCATCGCTGTATTTGCTCCATTCGCCTGTCTTTTTGCGCACGCGGTCACTGTTGAGATGAACGGCATTCAGCTTTTTTGCCAGTCGCTCGGCAAAAAAGGTTTTACCTGAACCGGGAAGTCCGATAATAAGAATGACCATGATGAATATGCAAAACAACAAAGTATAAACCGTAAACTGTAAATTTCCTTCGCCATGAGAGCCATGTTGCTGGAAACGATTACGGACTTTTCGGTGAACAAGACACCGCTTTCTATGAAAGAGATTGAAAAGCCGGAGCCTGCTGAGGATGAAGTGCTCATCAAAATTTCGGTGTGCGGTGTCTGTCATACGGAGCTGGATGAAATCGAAGGGCGCACACCGCCTCCGGAACTTCCGGTTGTGCCGGGGCATCAGGCTGTAGGAATTATCGTGGCAGCGGGAAGCAAGGTAAAGAACCTGAAAATTGGCGACAGGGCAGGAGTGGCGTGGATATTTTCCGCCTGCGGGCAGTGCCGGTACTGTCAGGAAGGTAATGAAAACCTGTGTGGGCAATTCAAAGCCACAGGCAGGGATGCCCATGGCGGATATGCCGAATTCATGAAGGTTTCAGAAGCATTCGCCCATCCCATTCCCGCTGTTTTCAACGATGCAGAAGCGGCTCCGCTGTTGTGTGCCGGGGCGATCGGCTACAGGGCTTTGAGACTAACGAAACTCGCAAACGGAAAAACACTTGGTCTCACGGGTTTTGGTGCTTCAGGACATCTGGTGATGAAAATGGCGCGGCATCTCTTCCCCCAATCAAAAATTTTTGTCTTTGCCCGAAGCGAAAAGGAAAGGATGTTTTCACTCGAACTGGGAGCCGACTGGGCGGGCGATACTGCCGAACAACCTCCTGAACTGACGGATGCCATCATTGACACCACTCCTGTTTGGAAACCGATTGTAGAAGCGATGTCAAAACTGAAACCCGGTGGCAGATTGGTTATCAACGCGATTCGCAAGGAAGATTTCGACAAAGATTATTTACTGAAACTCCATTATCCCCAACATTTGTGGATGGAGAAGGAAATCAAAAGCGTGGCGAACATCACGCGAAAAGATGTTCGGGAGTTTCTTCAGTTAGCCGCTCACATTCCCATCAAGCCGGAATTTCAGGAATATCCCCTTGAAAAAGCCAATGAGGCACTGCTTGATTTGAAACAGGGGCATATCAAGGGAGCAAAGGTGCTGAGGATTTATTAGCAGCTTGCTGAAATCGTTCTGTTGGCGAAAACCACTGAACGGATTATTCCGAAAAACGGGCGAGTTTAGCTTGCCTCGCTCGTTCTGAATTGGGATTCAACTGAAAAATTCGGGTTTAGAATGGGAGGCATTATTGATAACCGGGGTTACCCGATTTAACTATCAGAACCTGAATCCTGTGGTAAACAAAAATTTATTTCCTGTAAGCGCATCATAAGCGAACACGTCATTCACGGTGTGGTTGATGGCTTTTGAGCGGCTTCTCACATAAGCAAAATCGAGGTAAATTTTTTTCAGGCGAATGCCCGTACCGAAAGTATAATAGTTGACCGAGCTGTTATAATCACCAACGATTGATGCGCTTTCGTAGGGCGTGTCGTAATGTGCAAAGCCGCCTCTCAGCCGGAATTTGTCCAGCGCTAATTCCACACCCGCCCGGTAAATATTTGCTGCTGCATATTGAGAGGTGATGTCGTCATTTAATCCGTACTCAAAATCAGTATAGGCGCCTCCCATTTTGTAATTCGCATTGCTGTAATCAACCCGTTCGTAATCAAATGAAACAAACGCAAATTTCCGGGCGATGAAGCCGATGCTGCCCGTGAAGCGCAGGGGGGTCACCAGATTATAATGAAACTCACCGAAGGGGGACTCTCTATAATAACTGACCGTGTCAAAATCAGCATACACGGAACTTGAAAAATCATCATTCATTCCATAATACGTTGGCGTGTGGAAGGCAACCCCTACTCTGAGCCAGTCAAGAGGGCGGGCGATTAGCCCCATTTTGAAATTTACTCCGATGCCGAACGTGTTAAGGCGTTGTGCCAATTCAAAGTAGTTGAAAGCATCACTGTCTGAGGCGGTGTTCTGTTCGTAATGATTGATGCGCTCCCTATAAAACAGAAACGGAATACCCACGTAACCTCCGAAATATACCTTGTCATTATAGTTAGCAGCCAATGCAAAAGAGAATTCATCAATGGCTCCGCGCCTCTCAATGCTTATTTGCTGGTTAACATCGGCATTGTCGGCAACGGTGGAGTACTTTGTATTGTCAGACAACAACGGATTGACGAGATATGCATCATACGCCAGCACTGATTCCATGCTGTAATTTCCGCCATATTCAATCTGTTCAGCTGGTATTCCTGTCAGTTCGTAGGCATAACCTTTCAGAATGGAGTTGCCTGTGCCAAGGCGCCTGTAATAATTATCGGAATGAAAATTAGCGAAACGGTTATAGCCGAGTGCAAAGTTGAGGAACTTCCACCGGTTTTCTTTTTTTCTTTTCGTGGCAAAGACAACACCCAGATTCGGGAGATTAAAATTGAGATGGTCGTCATGCGAGCGGGTGCCTTCGTAAGTGGCTTCGTTTTTTATGTGGTCGAAATTAATCGTAACCATTGCTTCTGAATTGCGGAACAGAGCAAGACCTCCTGGATTGGTGAGGATGGAAGAGTAATCAGCGCCAATCGCGCCAAAAGCGCCTGCTACTCCCATGCCGCGAGCCGTTCCGCCAAAGCGCAACTCAGAGTATCGGAGCGCCTCGTCAGCCGATTGCGTCCAGCCCAGAGTTGCAATACATAAAAAATAACACACCGCTACAACACCATAATATCCCCTTCTTTTCTGTATTGTGTCTTGAGCCTCCTGTTTCATAGCCATGATTATTTCGGCCTGATTGCCCCGTTTCTGCCGCCCTGCTTAGGGGAATGGTCTATGCTCTTCCCGCCCATGTCACCTCTTGATGGAAAGGAACTTCCACCGCGATTATATCTGCCATAATTGTTGTTTTCAGGCTTTTGATAACCTCCTCTGTCATAAGATTTCGGAATATCTCCGCGGGGGGAGGTGTTGTCGTTTTTAGGAGTGAATCTCCCGCGTTGCGGTTTTTCATAATTGTCGCCACCGTTGTCTTTCGGCTGGTGCCTGTAACGGTCATTTGGTTTTTCCTGCATTTCATTATCGGGGCGATTGCCTCCTCCCTCCTGCGGTACAATCCGGTCTTTCTCCGGCTCGCGCTGCATTACATTACTACGGGGAGCAGGCTCGTCTTTCGGAACAATGTTATCAAGTCTTTGCGATGGAGCAACAGGATTATTCACTGGCGAATCATTCGGCTTTACAAAATCCTTGTCAATGATGCCATAATCCACCTTTGATTTATCGCCACTGCCGGTGTTTGCTGGTTTCACATCGCCTGTTGCTGGTTTTATTTCACCCTTATTTCTAGTGCCGTAATTGACATTTCGCTTTCCATCGGTATTAACGGGTTTTATATCATTTCTGTCACGCACCTGCCTGGCGGGATGCATTTCATTTTCACTCTTTATTGGTTTAATCACATCTTTGTTCTCACCGATTGGAAATTGATTTATATCCCGTTCTTTAATCTGCTTTTCCTGCGGAGCCTGTTTTTCAGCATAAGTATTTCTGTAAGATGACATCCCTTGGTTTTTGTAACGCGGTCCATAATAGTAGCCGCCATATCCATAATCATTGTAAGGATAATAGCCGTAGTATCCGTCATAATATCCGTTCCAGTAACCATCCCAATATCCGTGGTGGTAGCCGTGCCCATATCCGCCATATCCGTAATGCCAGGGATAATGATAGTGCGAATACCATGGTTGATAATAGCCCCCATAAGGATAGCTCCACCCCCAGTTTATCGAAAATGACCATCCCCACCAGGCATCGTAGTAAAAGGGGTCATAGTAAAATCCGGTGTAGCAGGGACTGTAATAGCTGAATCCGTAATAAGGCGAATAGAACCTTCTCAGCCTTGAGCTGTAGTCATAATAATCACCATAATAGTTGTTTGTGATGTAAGTGTTGCCCTTTTCGTCAGTTTTCGTTTCCGTTTCAGCGTAGTAATCGTCTTCATAATAATCATTGTAGATATCGTCATCCCCCTCCTCGTATGCTGGCTCGTCCTGCCGGGGGGAGTCCGCTGCATCAGATTGCGCATCGTTTTTCGGAGAATAGTAAACATCATCGTCTTGAGCGGAAAGAGAGAATGCTGTGAGCAGCGTGAGGAGGAAAACCGCTAATGATTTCATCGCTTTTTGTTTTTTATTTGACCGTAAAAGTGTTTCATCGTTTAAAAGTTAGGCTTTGCAAGCGAATTGTTTAGCTTCAACACCTTGCAAGCAATGACGACTTTCTTTCTATTTTTGCCCCTTCAAATTTTTTTCAAATACAGTGCCAGAGTAGAATGAGCAAGGAAATTACGCCAAGAACGCAGGATTACAGCCAGTGGTACAATGATTTGGTGAAGAAAGGCGGGCTGGCTGAACATTCGGCAGTCAGGGGTTGTATGGTGATTAAGCCTTACGGCTTTTCCATCTGGGAGAAGATGAAGGAAATCCTTGACAAAATGTTTAAGGAAACCGGGCACTCCAACGCGTACTTTCCTCTTTTTATTCCAAAAAGCTTTCTGAGCAAGGAAGCCGCCCACGTTGAGGGTTTTGCCAAGGAATGTGCAGTAGTGACCCACTACCGGCTGAAGAACGACCCCAGCGGAAAAGGCATTATCGTTGACCCGGAAGCCAAACTCGATGAGGAATTGATTGTACGTCCTACTTCTGAAACGATTATCTGGAACACTTACAAGAACTGGATACAATCCTACCGGGACCTGCCGATTCTGGTGAACCAATGGGCTAACGTGGTGCGCTGGGAGATGCGCACACGCCTGTTTCTGCGCACGGCTGAGTTCCTGTGGCAGGAAGGACACACCGCTCACGCCACAAGGGAAGAAGCGATTGCCGAAGCGGAAAAAATCCTCGATGTGTACGCTGAGTTTGCTGAAAAATATATGGCTATGCCTGTTCTGAAAGGCACCAAGACAGCCAGTGAACGGTTTGCGGGAGCAGTGGAAACCTATTGCATTGAAGGGTTGATGCAAGACGGCAAGGCGCTGCAGGCGGGCACTTCGCATTTTCTGGGGCAGAATTTCGCCCGGGCATTCGATGTCGTTTTCACCAACAAAGCCGGGAAGCAGGATTATGTATGGGCAACATCATGGGGCGTTTCCACGCGGCTGATTGGTGCGCTGCTGATGGCGCATTCTGACGATGAGGGGATTATTCTTCCGCCCAAACTCGCCCCGCTGCACGTAGTGATTGTCCCAATCTACAAATCACCGGAGCAGCTGGCTCAGATTTCAGAAAAAGCAATTCATATAAAGCAAGAATTGAAATCGCTGGGATTGGAAGTGAAATACGATGATGACGATACCAACAAGCCCGGATGGAAATTTGCCGAATATGAAATGAAGGGAGTTCCCGTGCGCATTGCCATCGGGCCGCGCGATATGGAAAACGGCACGGCTGAGGTGGCAAGGCGTGATATCCGCACCAAGCAGGTGCTGCAGATGGCTTCCCTGAAAACCGACATACCGAAATTGCTGGATGACATTCAGCAAAGCATCTACAACAAAGCCTTGAAATTCCGCGAGGAGAACACCACGAGGGTTGATACGTTTGACGATTTCAAAAAAATTCTGGAAACGAAAGGAGGTTTTGTCCTTGCCCACTGGGACGGCACTGCTGAAACTGAAGAAAAAATAAAAGAGATCACAAAAGCCACCATCCGGTGCATCCCGCTGAATGCCCCAAAAGAAACAGGCAAATGTGTTTATTCTGGCAAGCCTTCAGACATGAGGGTGGTGTTTGCAGTGGCGTATTAAGTATCGAGGAAGGTCACAGCTTGAAGGAAGAAGGCGTTTTACCGGACTTCTTCCAACCGGCTGATAGTTTCTCAGATTACCTCAGCCTGTCCATTGACCGAATCAGCGCTTCATCTTTTTTCACCGCACGGATAGCGAGGATTTGAAAAATAATCGGAAGTAAAAAAACGGCTGCCCACGGCAGTATGTGCAATTCAGGATGAGATTCGATTGATAGTTTGTATTTCACAAACACTCCAATACAAATGGCGATTAGATTTAGCACAATTACATAGCCAAGAACGATTTGCAATGAACGTTTTTTAAACAGAAAGATGGTAATAAAGGTAAGAATGACTTGTCCTATTAACGGAAGATAAATATAATTGACATCATTCGCATGAATAATCCTTGCGCTCTCCGTTTCGGTTAATTCAAATAAAGGCAAGCAGATACACCCCCCCATAAATATTGCAGAAAGACTCCACCACACCGTCTGAATTCTCTGAATCATTCCGGTTACTTTTGTGAGGGTCAAAATTACGTGATTAAGCATGACTGCCGCCTATGTGATTGATGCCGTCAGAACTCCCATCGGGAAGTATGCGGGCGCATTGAGTTCCATCCGTCCGGATGACCTTGCCGCTGAGGCAATCAGAGCGCTTTTGAAAAGAAATGAAGGGATGGATGTCACTCGAATAGAAGATGTCATTCTTGGTGCAGCCAATCAATCCGGAGAGGATAACCGCAACGTGGCGCGCATGGCTTTGCTGCTTGCAGGATTGCCGAAAGAAACAGGTGGCGCAACGGTGAATCGTCTGTGCGCTTCGGGATTGCAGGCAATTATGGATGCCAGCCGCGCCATCATGCTGGAAGAAGGCGAGGCATACATCGCTGGCGGTGTAGAAAGCATGAGCCGTGCGCCATTCGTGATGGCAAAAGCCTATTCCGCCTTCAGCCGAACACCGGAGATATATGACACCACGATAGGCTGGCGGTTCATCAATAGAAAGCTCGCTCAGCTTTATCATCCCTACTCGATGGGAGAAACGGCTGAGAACGTTGCAAAAAAATACAACATCAGCCGGAACCGGCAGGATGAATTTGCATTGCAATCCCAGGTGAAATATCAGAAAGCGTATGAATCCAGCAAGTTCACCGATGAGATAATTCCGGTTTCAATCCCGCAGGAAAAAGGTGAGCCGGTTATTGTGAACAAAGACGAACATCCGCGAATGACCTCGCTTGAAAAATTGGCGGCACTGAAGCCCGCCTTTGCAAAAGACGGAACCGTTACGGCAGGTAACTCATCCGGCATCAATGACGGAGCCGCAGCATTGCTGCTCGCTTCAGAAAAGACAGTGAGGGAGTTAAACCTCAAACCCCTTGCGCGGGTGAAGTCCATGGCAGTCGCGGGAGTTTCGCCCGACATCATGGGCATCGGTCCCGTTCCGGCAACGCAAAAAGCATTGAAACGCGCGGGATTGAATATTCAGGACATCGGCTTGGTGGAACTGAATGAAGCTTTTGCCTCCCAATCAATCGCCTGCATCCGTGATTTGGGATTAAATCCGGACATCGTTAACGTGAACGGGGGAGCCATTGCGCTCGGACATCCCCTGGGGTGCTCAGGGGCGAGAATATCCGCAACGCTGCTTCACGAAATGAAACGCAGACCGGATGTAAAGTACGGGCTTGCTACAATGTGCATTGGCGTAGGCCAGGGGGCGGCAATCATTTATGAGAAGGTGTGATGCAAGGGTAATAAACGCCATCTGCTGATGACTTCATCCGGCTGGCAGTGTGACTATAAATTCGGTTCCAGCGCCTTCAGCGCTTTTCATGGTGACGCTGCCGTTGAGTTTGGTAACTGCATTTTTTACAAGATACAATCCCAATCCTGAGCCTTCCGACTCGTTGCTTCCGCGGAAGAACATTTCAAATACACGACCCTGAATTTTTTCAGGAATACCAATGCCGTTGTCTTTTACCCGAATGATAATTTGGGTGGGAGCTTCCGATACAGAAATTTGCACGGTAGCCCTCTCGCCTTTTTTGCGGTAGAGAATCGCATTGTGAATCAGGTTCTGCAGAATGGAACGCAGAGCATCTTCATTGCTGCGCACAGGTTTGGTCT
>DATLYB010000491.1:0-2795 GCA_035575215.1 Chitinophagales bacterium | reverse complement strand
AATGGTGGCGATAAGATTTTCCTCAAGCACATGCACCTTGTCAATATAAGGATTGGATAGAAGGATGTCGCTGAAATGCGGCTTGGTGAGGTAATGCACCTCCGCGCTTCTTAGCTGCCGCTTCACACAGCGGATGACGGGCGTGGTGAGCACGATGTCACCGATGGAGCTGAAGCGGATAAGAAGGACTTTCATTCAGACGCCCGCTCCTGAATCTTTGCCCCCGGCCAGATATTGCCGCGCCTTCTCGATGTAAGCATGAACGCCAAGCAGAATCATGTCTTTCACTTCTGCCGGAAGTTGCTTTACGATTTTCCCGGGCGAGCCGAGCACCATCGAATAATCAGGAATCACCGTGTTTTCGGTAATCAGCGTGTTGGCTCCAATGATGCAGCAGTTGCCGATTCGCGCATTATTGAGAATCGTCACGCGCATGCCGATAAGATTATTGTTGCCGATGGTGCAGCCGTGCAAAACCGCCCCGTGTCCCACTACGTTGTCTTCTCCCACGCTCACCGGCACGCCCGGGTCAACGTGCACGATGGCGCCATCCTGAATGTTGGTGCGGCAGCCAACAGAGATGGTGTCATTATCGCCCCTGAGCACGGCTTGATACCACACGGAAACATTGTCGCCCAGTTGCACATCACCGATGACAATTGCACCTGGAGCGATGAAAACATTGTTTCCTGTTTTGACTTTTGATTTCAGCAACTCGAAATAACGATTTTCCATTGCCAACTCAGCAAAAATACAAATTTGAGTTATGGGCTGCTGACGGTGGCGGGTGCTAATTGGTGAACAGACTTTGAACTTTTAATCTTATCTTGAGCCTGTTTTATTCACCCAAATTATTTAACCAATGTCACCAATCCCGTTATTAAGCGTCATTTTGTTTTTTTCACTGCTGCAATATTCCAACGCGCAGGTTGTTTTTTTTGAAGACTTTGAGCAGGGCATGCCCGGCAATTTCACGCTGATTGATGCAGATGGTCTTACACCGGCAGCCAACGTAGCTTACGTCACCGAAGCGTGGGTGACGAGAAGCAACTTCGATGATAACTCCGATACGGTGGCTTGCAGCACTTCGTGGTATGACCCCGCAGGAACGGCTGACGACTGGATGGTGACTCCCCTGATTCATATTGACTCCCCCGCCATTTTAACCTGGGATGCCAAGGCCCAGGATAACCAGTATCCTGACGGCTATCAGGTGCGGATTTCAACCACAGGCACTTCCCCTGCCGGTTTTCTGGCAAATCCTGCTTTGTTCAGCATCGCAGCAGAAAATGCTCAATGGACATCCCGCTCAGTGAATCTGGCGGCAGCCGGCTACAAAAATCAGGATGTTTATATTGCTTTCAGAAACAATTCAAATGACCAGTTCCTCCTCCTGGTGGATGATATCATGGTGCGAACCCCGCTTGCAACAGATGCCAGAGCTGTGGCGCTGAGCGTGCCCCTCTCCAGTTGCGTGCTGGGAATCTCGGAGCCTATTTCGGTTTCCATCGAAAATTACGGGCTGCTTGCGATTTCCAATTTCACCGTCAGCTATATTGTTAACGATGGAAACAACGCTGACACGGTCACTGAGACGATTACCGCTTCCATTGCTCCCGGAACAATTTACAATTACACATTCGTACAAGGCGCTGATTTGTCATCCCGAGGCACCGTTTACAGCATTAATGCATTTATCACCCTGACCGGTGACGGTGACATCGCAAACAATGCCTTTGTCCAGAATACGGTGGCGAATGTGGAAACCATTACTCCAACGGGGGTAAATCCCTATCAAAGCGGCTTTGAAACGATAAGCGAAGTGCTGGGGTGGACGAACGAAGATGCCAACAGCGATGGATTTTCATGGACTCTTGCCACCGGACCGGATGTTGCCAGCACAGGCAACAATGGTTTCGTCTATTTCTGGAATGATGATGCCGTTACGGCTGCCGATGATTGGCTGTTCTCCACCTGTTTTGATTTGATGGCGGGAAAAGTGTATGAATTGTCATTTTATTACAGGGTGGGAAACGCAGGAGGAACCATATATGGCGAAAAGCTCAAAGTGGTTTTAAGCAACACTCCCAACACGGGCGGCTTATCAGCGGTTTTGGAGGATTTAGGCGAAGTGGTAAACGATTTTTTTGAAGAGCACAAGATAATTTTTACAGCCCCCGCTTCCGGCACGTATTATATCGGGTTTCATTGTTACAGCGATGCCGATGACTATTATCTCGCCTTGGATGACGTGGTTCTTGGGGAGCTGCTTCCCCCCGTTGCCAGCTTTACTACGGGCACCAGCCAATTGGCGGTGACCTTCGCCAGCACATCAACCGGAGTGGTTGACAGCGTCTATTGGGATTTTGGTGACGGCAGTTATTCAACTTCCGACCCGGTGGTGCATACCTTTGCCGCTCCGGGCGATTATCTGGTTTGCATCACCGCCTACAATGCTGCTGGCTCTGATGATTCCTGCCGGATTATTACAGTTGACACGCTGAGTGGAATAGCATTTCCCGATAATGCCGTGATAAAAATTTATCCGAATCCAACTTCCGGATTCATCTTTTTGGAAACAAGCCGGATTTCAGCGGATACATGGGCTGAAGTAACTGACATTACGGGGAAAACAGTCGTCAACCGTCACGTTGGGATGCCCCCTATCAGCATTGACCTTTCAGCACAGCCGGGAGGTATTTATTTTATCACAATCACTTCCGGCACTTCCAGCATCCGGGAGAAGATACTGCTGACGCGATAAAGCCGGTGTTTCAGCAATATTGATTGAATGC
>DATLYB010000490.1:0-9501 GCA_035575215.1 Chitinophagales bacterium | reverse complement strand
CCGCCTTTTGTGTATCAATGGTCTGATAATTCAACTAATCAGGATTTGATTGATGTGGCGGGTGGAACATACTACGTTACCGTAACTGATGACAGCGGATGCCGCGTGATTGATTCAGCTGTGGTCAACGAGCCGGCAACTATCACTTCTTACATCACTGCAACTTCCGTCAGTTGTTCAACGGGCGCAGATGCTGATATTGACTTAACCGTGAGCGGGGGCACGCCTCCTTACGACTTTTTCTGGTCGAATTTTGCTTTTACCGAAGACCAGACCGATGTGCCTGCCGGAACATACACCGTGCTCATCACCGATGACAACGACTGTCAGCATTCTGACCGTGTGACGATTGCCGCAGCACCCGGGCTGACGGCAACGCTGAACATCAGCGATGTCACATGTTTTGGAGCCAATGACGGTCAGGTGGAAGTTATCGTCAATGGCGGCATTCCGCCTTACAATTATGATTGGTCGAATAATCAAACCACGCCCATCATCACCGGTCTTGGTCCCGGCATTTACGATGTAACCGTTACTGACTCCATTGCCTGTTCCGGAAATTTTTCTGCCTTGGTGGAAGAGCCTGAAAAACTGGAAGTGCAGACATCGGCATCGGGCGTGTTGTGTCATGGCGATAACACCGGAATCGCCATTCCGTTTGTAACAGGCGGCACGGGGACTTACAATTTCCTGTGGAACACAAATCCACCCAGCACGAATCCTGCACAGACCGGCTTGCGCGGAGGAACCTACTTGCTCGAAGTGCGCGATGAAAATGATTGCCCCGCTGTTGACACCGTCATCATCAGCGAGCCGTCACCGCTTTCAGTTGCTGTGCTGGGAACCGAAAATATTTTGTGCCTGAATGGGGATGAAGGGGAAGTCACCGTTTCGGCAAGTGGCGGGGTAGCACCTTATCAGTATTCAGTTCACGCAAATCTTTTCCAGAACGACAGCGTGTTTACAGGGCTTGAGGCTGGCGATTATGGCGTCATGGTGCTTGATGATAACGGTTGCATGGCCACCGCCTCCTTCACGCTGACGGAATCAGCAGGATTTTCGGTAAACCTTCCCGCTTACATCTTCATCGCGCTGGGCGCCAGCGACACGCTCAAGCCCGATATCGTTTCGCCATTCCCCATTGCAAATTACGCATGGACTCCGGGTGATTATCTCAGTTGTGATGATTGCCGCGAGCCGGTCGTAACTCCCGCGCAGGACATCAGCTATACGCTTGCCGTCAGTGACTCCAACGGCTGTGTGGTGACGGATGAAATCACCGTTGTTGTGAAAACGGAGTACGAAGTGTTCATGCCGAATGTCTTCTCACCGAATGGCGATGGGAATAATGATGTATATGTTCCGATTGATTTCGGTGGCGTGCGCGAAGGCACTATGAAAATTTTCAACCGCTGGGGCAGTCTTGTTTACAAAACAGATGATTTCAATGCCGGCTGGGATGGTACGTTTAACGGCAAGGAACTGATGCCCGGAGTTTTCATCTATCATATCAGCGGTGTTTTTCTTGATGGAAACACGTTTGATGCAACAGGAAGCCTGACGCTGGTAAAATGAGTTGGAAGGTTGAAGTTATTCAGCAAGCATTCCCAGCAGCTTGTCTAAATCGCGGGGTTTTTGATTTTTTCCGATGATGAGGCCATTCTGGTCAACCAGAAATGAGGAAGGTATTGAATTCACATAATAGCTGTCCACCGCAGCGCTCTTCCAGCCTTTCAGGTCATTGACGTGATTTTCCCAGTAAAGATGGTCTTCCCGGACTGCGTTAAGCCATTTTTCCCGTTCCGTATCGAGTGAAATGCTCAGGATGGTGAAGCCGGAGGCTTTCCGGAAAGGGGTGTTCTTGTATTTATCATACAGCGCCACTATTTTCGGGTTCTCCTCCCTGCACGGCTTGCACCACGATGCCCAGAAATCTATCAGAATGATTTTCCCCTTAAACGAGGAGAGCGTGATAGTTTGCCCGTCAGGATTGGGAAGGGAAATTTCGGGTGCCCGCGAGCCGTTGATTAGCTTGTTGGAATTGCATGACTGCAGCAAAACAGCCATCGCAAAAACTGGGAGCCAAACAGTCATACTGACTATGCCGGATTTGAGCAACCGGAGCAGAAGTGAAACTTTAAAATTTCCTTTGCTCATAATCTTCTATCATTTTTTTCCATTCAGCGGGAATCAAAACGGTTTTCTTTTCCGCATAATCATAGGCGACCAGAACGGTCATCGCTTTTGCGGCAATTCGTTCCGGAGAGGCGTTCACTTTAATGATTTCATAATCCAAATCGAAACTCTTGCTGCCGAAGCGCGAACAGCGCGTCATCACTTTAATTTCGTCATGCAGGGTGATGGGCAGAAGAAAGTCAACCGTTGCTTTTGCTAAAATAAAACCGGGCCTGGCGTTCATGCCTCTTTTCAAGACATCATCAAAATATCTGATTCGCGCTGATTCGATGTAAGTAAGATACTTCGCATTGTTGACATGGTTCATCGGATCAATATCGGCAAAGCGAATCTGGATGGGGGTGACGTGGCGGAACAAGCTCATGTAATTTTTACCTCATCAGAACTCTCTCTCAGCATCAAACGCTTCCATGTAGTCCGCCACGCGTCTCAAAAACGAGCCGCCCATGAAGCCGTCAATCACGCGGTGGTCATAAGAAAGTGAAAGAAACATCATATGGCGGATGCCGATGGTGTCGCCTGCCGGAGTTTCAATCACTACCGGTTTTTTCTTGATGGCTCCCGTGGCGAGAATGGCAAGCTGCGGCTGGTTGATGATGGGTGTGCCCATCAGGTTGCCAAACACACCCACGTTGCTCAGCGTGAACGTGCCGCCTTCGATATCGGCTGGATTCAGCCTGTTATTGCGGGCATTTTCAGCAAGCCGGTTCACTTGCTTTGTGAGACCGATGAGGTTGTAATGGTCGGCATGCTTAATCACGGGCACTATCAGGTTGCCGGAAGGCAGCGCAGTTGCCATACCGATATGGATGTCCCGCTTGACTATGATTTTATCTCCCTCCACCGAGGCGTTTACCATTGGAAAATCCTTCAGCGCCCTGATGACACATTCGATAAAGAGCGGAGTGAAGGTGATTTTCTCCTTCTCGCGTGCAAAGAATTTATCTTTTATTTTTTGCCGCCACTTCACCATGCTGGTCACATCGGCTTCAACAAATGAAGTGACATGCGGGCTGGTATGCTTCGAGCGCACCATATGCTCGGCAATCAGCTTGCGCATGCGGTCCATCTCGATGATTTCCTCGTTCTTGCCGGCATCAGCAGCCAGAGCGGATGGCTTGTAAACAGGAGGTTCCTGTGTGCGTACCCCTGCCGTTTCAGCCACGCGTTCGATGCGCGAAGACTGTTTGCGCGATTCGATGTAGGCGAGGATGTCTTTTTTGGTAACGCGGTTGCCGGCTCCTGTGCCCGGAAGTGTTTCCAACTCAGCCATCGGAATGCCTTCCCTGCGGGCGATGTTCAGCACAAGCGGAGAATAAAAGCGGTTATCACCGTCCGTGCCGGCTGTTGCGTGCCGGGTGACGGGCGTTGAGAATTTAGTTTCTGTTTTAACTGAAGGTGTACTTGCAGAAACTGTTGCGGGTTCGGCAGTTTTTCGCGCGGGAGCTGCACCGGCTTCTCCTTCTTTTTCAATCACTACGAAAGGCTTTCCGATTGGCACCACTTCGCCTTCCTTGTACAGCAGCTTCACGATTACTCCGGCTTCGGTGGAGGGAACTTCAGTATCAACCTTGTCTGTGGCGATTTCGACAATCGGCTCATCCAATTCGACACGGTCGCCTTCTTTTTTCAGCCATTTCAGGATAGTGGCTTCCATTATGCTTTCGCCCATCTTGGGCATCAGGATTTCGACTTGTGCCATAACAGTTGTTTCAATTGGGGCAAAAATTACGGAATAGTTTAGAGTTTACCGGTTCCGCAAATACACCAAGGGATAACTGCCCGGCTTTTCAATGAATTTTTTAAGCCATTGAATCAACCAGATATTTCCGCATCATCTCCAGTGCCACCACAGCCGTCCATTCGATATTCTGCTCCCGGCTGCCGGGAAAGTGATGAAGTTTGGTCTTGATGTTTTCGGAAGTGCCTGCCGCAATCCACACCGTTCCAACAGGCTTATCGGGCGTTCCCCCTCCCGGACCGGCAATGCCGGTAACAGCAATGCCGTAATCACTCTTCATCTCCACTGTCACTCCGCGCAGCATTTCAATAACGGTCTGTTCGCTTACCGCCCCGTGCTGCTGAAGCGTTTGTTCCCGCACGCCCAGCATATTTTTTTTCACATCATTCGCATACGCAACCACAGAGCCTTTAAAATAATCGGAACTGCCGGGAACGGTTGTAATCAGATGGGCGATATACCCCCCGGTACAGCTTTCGGCAGTGGAGAGGGTTTTTTTGTTCTTCACCAAAATCTTTCCCACAGCCGCTTCAAAGACATCATCATCATATCCGTAAATGTATCGTCCGGCAGTTTGTTTTATTTTTTCCACCTGTTCGTTGATTTTTTGTTCCAGGAGGCTTCGGTCGTTCCCTGTTGCCGTCAGCCGCAGCTTCACTTTTCCTCCACCGGGAAGGTAAGCCAGCTTGATGTCTGGCGGCAGCTGCGCCTCAACGGGTGCAAGTTTTTCCGACAAAAAAGATTCAGGGATGGCGGCTGTCAGAATATGTTTGTGGACGATGACGGGCAGTTGAAAGGTTTGCTTGATTTTCGGAATCACTTCATCGGTCATGATTTGCTTCATCTCATAGGGAACACCCGGCATGGAAACAAAAACCTTTCCCCATTCTTCAAACCACATGCCCCAGGCGGTGCCTTTCGTATTTCTCAGGGCGATGCAATTTGCCGGCACATTGGCTTGCTGGCGGTTGCTTTCGAGCAGAGGCAAGCCGCGTTTGGAAAAAAAATATTCCAGGGCGCTCAGAATCACTTCGTTCATTTTCAATCCCACATCAAAGAATTTGCAGAGCGCCCGTTTGGTGACATCGTCTCTGGTGGGTCCTATCCCTCCTGTTATCAGTATCAGGTCGGCAACGTTTTTCATGCGCAGCAACCCCTCGATGATGTGCTCTTCATCATCGGAAACCGTAAGGACTTCATGCACGCGAATGCCTATCTGCGCCAGCTCGTTTGCCATCCATGCGGCATTCGTGTTCACCGTCTGCCCGTAAAGAAGTTCATCACCGATGGTAAGGATGGCGGCTTTCATCTTGGCAAACAAAAGTAACAAAATCGGGTTGGTAACTTTTGAAAAGGAGAAACCGTGAATGCTTTATCTTGGCGGAAATTTTTCATTCATGAAATATCTGTTTTGCATCATGGGCGTGCTGGTGTTTTTTACACCGGCTTTCGCACAAAAAGGAAAAGCCGCCAAAATCCTTGATGCAGGAGAACTGTATTCGACCTATGAATTTAGCGAGGATGAAAAGGAAGCCATCAAAAAGCAAGTGAAGCCCGCAGAGTTTGAGAAGATAATGTCGTACCATACGGAAGATAACTGGCCCGATGGAATTGATAATCTGGATGAGCGACTTGACCTTGCTGAAAAGATGCAGGAATACAACGTGGTGATTATAGCTTCGCTGGAAGACATATATGTTCTCAGGGTAACTCCTTCCAAAAACAAGCACATGCCTGATGCGATGATGACCTCCCACGATTTTTATTTTGTCATCGGCAGAGCGGGAGTGAGTAAATAAAATCCCTGTAAAACGGTGGATTGGCTCGACAAGGTTGAATATCCCTTCCGTTCCAATTTCTTTGCGGTTGACGGAAGCAAGATGCATTATGTTGATGAGGGAAACGGGCAGCCCGTGGTGATGGTGCATGGCACCCCGGAGTGGTCGTTCGGTTATCGCTACCTGATAAAAGGGCTTTCCGGAAATTTCCGCTGCATTGCGCCCGACCTGCTTGGGATGGGTTTGTCAGACAAGCCGCGCGATGCCGATTATTCCTGCAAAGCTCACGCTCAGCGGCTTGAAGGCTTGATTGCAGGGCTGGGGCTGAAGCATATCAACATCATCGCCAATGACTTTGGCGGCTCGATTGCCCTGAGCTATGCCATCAACCATGCGCATAATGTCCACCACATCAGCCTGTTCAATACGTGGATGTGGTCAGTGAAAGATGATAAACACTATGCTGCTCCAGCGAAAGTAATGCGAACTTTTCTGGGAAAAGTTCTCTATAAGCAATTCAATTTTCCGGTGAATGTCATCATGCCGCAGGCATTTGGCGACAAAAGCAAGCTGAGCGGCAATATTCACAAGCATTATAAGCTCGCCCTTCCGACAGCCAAGGACCGCAGCGCCACCTATGCATTCGCCCGCGAACTTATTGACGCTTCTTCGTGGTGGGATTCCCTGTGGGCGCAGTTGGATAAAATAAAAACGAAACCATTTTTATTCTTCTGGGGAATGAAAGACAAATTCATTCCGCCTTATGAATTAGCCAAATGGCAGAATGCCTTGCCCAGCGCGCGTGTCATCAAATTTGAAAATGCCGGGCATTTCGTGCAGGAGGAGGAGCCTGAAAAGATGGTGATGGAGCTGAAGAAGTTTTTCGGATGATAATCATCCTGTATAGATTTTATCCCACCGGAAGCGCTCTTTATTAGGAAGGTTGGAAGCAAGAGGTTAAGCCTCATGACAGTTCTATATTTGCATCTTAAATCTGCTGTATGAACAGGATTAAGTTTTGCTTCTGCCTTCTGTTTATCCCGTTGTGCATTTCAACGAATTTATTTGGACAGGCAAATAAGGAGGTAAGGAAGCCCGGAGCATTCAGCTCGCTGAAAGTTTATGGAAGATTTGATGTGATTTTAGTGAAAGGCGAGGAAGAATCCGTCACGTTGGAATCTGAAAAAACTGAACTTGACAACATTGTGACCGAGGTGGAAGAAAATAAGCTGAAGGTGAGAATGAAAATGACTTATTTTCAGGATAAGGACGTGAAAGTGGTGGTCACTTACAAGCAATTGGAAGAAATATCAGCCGGAGCCGGAGCTCATATTGATGCCGGCACGATAGAAGAAAGCAAAGTTATCCTGAAAGCCAACAGCGGTTCGCAGATAAGCGCAGAAGTGATTGCCGGCTGGCTGGAGGCTGAATCAACGCAGGGCGCAATAATGCACCTTTCCGGAAAAGTAAAAAGCATTGACGCCACGGTGAACACAGGCGGACAATTGAACGGGTTCCAGCTCAATGCCGACAGTGCAAAAGTGAAAGTGATGATGGGCGGATTGGCGAAAGTCACTGTAAAGGAAAAGCTGGACGCTAATGTTACGATGGGCGGCAACATCAGCTACAAGGGAAATCCCAGGGAAGTGAAACGCTCTGACACGATGGGCGGCACCATTACGGAGATACGGGAATAGGTTTAACGTTGAGGAAAGCGCTTGAGGAATAATGTCAGAAAAAAAACCAACCATCCTTGTCACAAATGATGATGGCATCTCAGCACCGGGATTGAGAGCGCTGGTGGAATCAATGACGGAAATCGGAACCGTAGTGGTGGTGGCTCCCGATAAGCCGCAATCAGGCATGGGGCATGCCATAACGATTGGCGACCCCTTGCGCATCGAGAAGGTGAACCTGTTCGGAGAAATTGAAGCCTATCAATGTTCAGGCACACCGGTTGACTGTGTTAAGCTGGCAAAAGATAAAATCCTGCACCGCAATCCGGAGTTGTGCGTGTCCGGAATCAATCATGGGTCAAATTCATCCATCAATGTCATTTATTCGGGGACGATGTCAGCGGCTGTGGAGGCGTGTATAGAAGGCATACCGGCTATCGGGTTTTCACTGCTTGATTACACGTTCGAAGCGGATTTTACCGCATCAAAGCATTACTCGACCATCCTTGCCCGCGCGCTGCTGAAAAACGGACTGCCTTCGGGAACACTGCTGAACGTGAATTTTCCACGCATGTCCCTGCATGAAATAAAAGGAATACGCATCTGCCGCCAGGCAAACGCCAAGTGGGAAGAGGATTATGACGAGCGGGTGGACCCCCGCGGGCACAAGTACTATTGGCTCACGGGCAAGTTCATGAATCATGACCACGGTGAAGATACGGACGAATGGGCATTGCGTCAGGGATATGTTTCAGTGGTGCCGGTGCAGTTCGACCTTACTGCCAAACACGCCATTGAGTTCATCCAAAGAAAGTGGGATTGGAATGGAATGGTTTAGCTGATTTAACCTATCCTTAACATCTCCGGAAAAACCCGTTTTGTGCGCTGAGCGTAACTTTGTAAAAAAAAGGATGCAGCCGGAAAAAAGAAAATTAAAGCTGGCAGTCATCTCCGATGTGCACCTGGGCACTTACGGGTGCCATGCAAAAGAACTTCTTTTTTACCTCACGAGCATGGAACCGGAAATCCTCGTGCTCAACGGTGACATTATTGATATGTGGCAGTTTAAGAAGAGTTATTTTCCGAACGAACACCTGCGCGTTATCAAACACATCACCGGACTGATGGCAAAGGGTATCCCGGTGTACTATGTGACGGGCAATCATGACGAGATGATGCGCAGGTTCGCAGGGTTCGAAATGGGGTCATTTAAAATCGTCAATAAAATGGTGCTGAACCTTGACGGCAAAGATGCATGGTTCTTTCACGGTGACGTATTTGACGTGACAATGAAAAGCTCCAAGTGGGTTGCAAGGCTTGGCTCAACCGGATATGATTTCCTGATTCTGCTGAACCGCCTTGCTAACTACGTGAGTGAAAAGCTGGGACGTGGGAAAATCTCTTTCGCTGCCAAAATCAAAAAAAGCGTAAAGAATGCCGTGAAGCACATCAACAACTTCGAGCAGACTGCTGCCGAAATCGGGATTTCAAACGGTTATGCTTATGTGGTGTGCGGACACATTCACCAGCCGGAAATACGCACCATCACTTCCTCACGAGGCAGCATTCAATATCTGAACTCAGGCGACTGGGTTGAAAACCTGACTGCGCTTGAATACAATGATGGCGCCTGGCGCATTTACCGGTTTAACGAAGATGCTTATGCAAATTCGCTGATGGACGAAGATGCAGTGACTGCCGGCTCTGATGAAAATGAAAAAGAGTTGTTTGAACAGCTCTTGCGGGAATTTCGAG
The DNA here is from genome assembly GCA_035575215.1 of Chitinophagales bacterium. Lineage (GTDB taxonomy): Bacteria > Bacteroidota > Bacteroidia > Chitinophagales > CAIOSU01 > DATLYB01. The sequence continues at coordinate 355 of DATLYB010000490.1, read as the reverse complement.
CCGTGGCAGCTTAAACGCTTTACGCGACAGCGCGCATCTCAGCTGCCACAAATCGCTCAACAGCCGCCTTAATAGCATCCCTCAGGGCTCTGGTCTTATTCAGCTTCTCCTGATAAGTGCCCGTAAACAATGAGGGGTCTTCAAATGCCCAGTGCATTTTCTTCCCGGCTCCCGGAAATACCGGGCAGCGCCCGGCTGCTGCGGCTTCGCAAACGGTAATCACATAATCAAAACTGCGCCCCTGCCTGAGAAATTCAACAACATCCTTGGTCCGGTTTTTTGAAATATCTATCCCGATTTCTCTCATCACCTCCACGGCAAGGGGATGAAGTGTTCCGGGTTCCCATCCGGCACT
>DATLYB010000489.1:0-8420 GCA_035575215.1 Chitinophagales bacterium | reverse complement strand
TCTGAGGCGGGCAACGGGAATGTCCAACTGCTCGCGGTATTTGGCAACCGTTCGTCTGGCGATGTTGTAGCCCCGTTGATTCAGCATCTTGGTGAGGTATTGGTCGGAATAAGGTTTCTTTTTGTCCTCGATGGCAATCATGTCCGTTAGAATTTTTTTCACCTCGCGGGTGGAAACTTCTTCACCCGTATCGGTCTGGATGGATTCGGAAAAAAAGTATTTCAGCGGGAATATGCCAAACTCGGTTTGAACGTATTTGCTATTGCTCACCCGTGAAACGGTTGAGATATCCAATCCCGTTTTATCTGCGATGTCTTTCAGAATCATCGGTTTCAGTTTCGTTTCATCACCTGTGCTGAAAAATTCATATTGATATTCCAGAATTGCCTGCATGGTGTCCAGCAACGTCTTCTGCCGCTGGCGGATGGCATCAATAAACCACTTCGCGGAATCAATCTTCTGCTTGATGAACATCACGGCTTCTTTCTGCTCTTTGGTTTTATTCTTGCTTTTATCATAATCCTTCATCATTTCACGGAACTCACGGCTGATGCGCAGTTCAGGCGCATTGCGTCCATTGAGGGAAAGCTGCAATTCCCCATTATTGTTGGTGATAAAAAAATCAGGGGTGATATACTGTTCTGATTTGGCTCCCGAGCTGTAGCCGCTGCCTGGCTTGGGATTAAGATGAAGAATGATGTCAAGTCCTCCCTTCAGATGCTCTTCGGGTATCTCCAGAATTTTCTGCAGCTTGTCATAATGCTTTTTGATGAAGAGGTCATAATGTTCCGTGAGAATTTTTTTGGCAAGGCGCGTGTATATCTCATGCCCCTTTATCCTGTCAATCTGCAGCAGCAGGCATTCTTGCAGGTTGCGCGCCCCGGTTCCCGGAGGGTCGAGTTCCTGTACTTTTTTCAGCACTTCCAGCACTTCGGCTTCCGTGGCTGAAATGTTTTGCGAGAAGGAAAGGTCGTCAATAACCGAGCTGATTTCCCGTTTCAGGTAGCCGTCATTGTCAATGCTTCCAATGAGCTGCTCCGCGATTTTTTCCTGCCGCTCATCTAAATCAAGCGCTCCAAGCTGGTCAAGCAGATATTCATGAAAGCTTTTCTCAACGGGAATGGGGACGGTTTTCTCTTCATCGGGGTCAGGGTAATTGTTATCCTGCAGCTTGTAGTCGGCAATTTCATCGTCATTCATGTATTCGCTGAGGTCAATCTCCTCCTCTTGGGAAGTTTCAGCTTCGTCTTTTTCATCCTGAGAGGGCTGTGCCTCCTCACTGACAGCTTCTTCCTTTTCATCGCCATCCAGCGCTTCTCCCTCTTCCAAAGCGGGATTGGCTTCCAACTCTTCCTTGATGCGCTGCTCCAACTGTGCAGTAGGTACCTGCAACAGCTTCATCAATTGGATTTGCTGCGGAGACATCTTCTGCAGCATCTTCTGACTCAAACCCTGTTTCAGCATAGCTTTTCTGAGAAATTATTCACCCCAAAATTATGAATTAAATTAGCGACCGCTTTTAAAAGCGATAAGTTCCGGTCTCAACAGAATCCTGTAAACTTCATTTTTTGATGAAAACCTATATCAACAAAATAAAGGACTATTCAGGGCAGGAAGTAACTCTGGAAGGATGGGTGGCAAACAAACGCACCGGTAAGGGAATCGCCTTTATCATCCTGCGTGATGGCACCGGATTTCTTCAATGCGTGGTGGCGCAATCTGCCATGCCGGCTGCTGATTTTGAAAATGCCGAAAAGCTGACTCTTGAAAGCTCGCTTGCCGTTACCGGAAAAATCGTGAAGGATGAAAGACAGGAAGGCGGATACGAAATGCAGGTCACCAGCCTGAAAATTTACAGCATTGCAGAAGAATATCCCATTGCAAAAAAAGAGCATGGCGTTGAATTTCTGATGGACCACCGCCACCTCTGGCTGCGCTCGCGCAGGCAGTGGGCAATCATGCGTGTGCGCAACAGGCTCATCCATTCGATTCACCGTTTTTTCCAGGAGCGCGGATTCGTGCAAATGGATGCTCCGATTTTCACCGAAAATGCAAGCGAAGGAACCAGCACCCTGTTTGAAACCGATTTCTACGGACAGCCCGCTTACCTCTCGCAGTCAGGGCAGTTGTATGGCGAAGCGATGGCTTTTGCGCAAGGATTGATTTACACGTTCGGTCCAACGTTCCGCGCTGAGAAGTCGAAAACACGCAGGCATCTTTCCGAATTCTGGATGATGGAACCGGAGATGTGTTTCTATGACAACGACAAAAACATGGATTTGATTGAGGAGATGCTGCGCTACCTGATTCGCGATGCGGCAACTCATTGCCGCAATGAATTGGGAATGATAGACCGCGATATTTCAAAACTTGAAAAAGCGGATGCAAAATTCCCCCGTTTCACCTATGACGAAGCCGTAAGAATTTTAAGAGGCGAGCAGGCGGTTGACGGAAAAATTTCCTACGAAGTGCTGCAACATGATTTGGACGAACTGCATCACCGGTTGGAAGCGGCTCGCAGGGAAGTTGCCGAGCGTGAAGCGAAGGCAAGCAGCGGCACGTTGAAAAAGGGGGAGTTGAATTACAACCTCAATGTCATCGGCAAATTGAAGGCATCTATCAAAGACATGGAGGAAAAAGCCGAGAACATCCCCCAGTGGATTGAATCAGCTAAGAATTTCAAATACGGAAATGATTTTGGCGGCTCAGATGAAACCGCCCTGACACGTTTGTTTGATACGCCCATTATGGTTTACAACTGGCCTTATGAAATCAAAGCGTTTTATATGAAACGTGATGACACCGGGAAATTCGCCAAAGGCGTTGACGTGCTTGCCCCCGAAGGCTTTGGGGAAATTGTGGGAGGTGGCGAGCGCGAAACAAACCTCGCTTTTCTTATTCAGCAAATCAACACACACAAGCTGCCCATGAAAGCCTTCGAGTGGTATCTTGATTTGAGGAGATATGGTTCCGTCCCGCACGCGGGTTTCGGCTTGGGGCTTGAAAGATTTATCGCTTACATCTGCGGCTTGCACCACGTGCGCGAAACGATTCCGTTTCCGAGAATGTACGGAAGACTGTCACCCTGAATACTCAGCCGAGACGCTGAGAACGAAAAGGATTTTTATTTGCCACTTGCGCCTTAAGCGGAATATGCATTCTAAAAAAAGAACGGCATGCATCCTTCTTGGATTGTTCATCCTGTCGGTAATTGTCCGCCTTCCCACCCTCAGCCGCCCGCTTTCCAAGCATCATGAATTCTGCACCGCTCTTGCCCTCCGCATCATGCAGATTTGGCATGAAGCGGGAATTTCCACCTATCATTTCAATCCCGTGATGACGTATCCGAACGCTGCCGATAAGTTCATCAACAACCATGCAAGCGCCAGCGGTAAGATGCTCGATGCAGAAGGCGACTACTATTATGTCTCACATCCGCCTTTGGCTTATTACCTGCCGTTCTTTGTTTTCAAAATTTTAAGCCTGAAGCCGGACGTTTTGCCGATTGAAGCATTCAATCTTTTTATCCATTTCCTTTGCGCACTTGGAGTTTTTTTGATTTTAAATCTCTCCCGCCTCCCATCCGGGGGAGAGCGTGCAGGAGTTGCATCATCCGCAATGCCGAATTATAATACGGGTGCCTATGCAGCATTTGCAATTTATTTATTCAGCCCGGGCACGCTCTGGTTTCATTCCAATGTTTACATGGCGGATATCCTGGTGCAGCTTTTTTTTATTTATGGAGTTTATCTTGTACTGAAATTTTCTGAGGATAAAAAACAAACATGGCTGTTTCTTTCAATTGTCAATGGTTTTCTGATGACCTACACGTCATGGCTGGGAGTTTTCTTCTGCCTGACTGTGATGGCATGGAGTCTTTGGAGAAAGGATATAAAACAGCTAATGGCTGCCGGATTCAGTGCAGCTGCTGCGCTGGCACTCACCGTCTTCCAGTATTCGCAAATAGCAGGGTTCTCGCCTTTGATGCAAGAATGGCTTGCCCGCTTTGCCGAAAGAGGGCTTGATGCTTCAAACATCCTGTCCGGTAGTATTGTGTTAGGGAAAAACTATGCAACCAGCTATCTGCCGCTCATCATTACAGCGGGCATCCTGCTTGTTCATTCTTTCAAACGAAATCGACAGTTGCTTACCAAAAAAATAACGCTGTTCATGCTGCTTTCGGCAATTCCGGTTCTGCTGCTGCACCTTATTCTTTTGGATTATTCCGGTCATGATTTCACAACGCTTTACGGAGGGTTGTTTCTCAGCGTGCTATTCGGAGTGCTCATAGGTGACGTCATGCCGGAAATTAAATCAAAGCGGAGGGCAGCCGGCATGACTGCTTTGGCCATCCTGAACCTCGCGCAGTATTATTACATCAACCCTCCGGGCGAATTTTCGCTGCGGGGCGACAGCTACGCTGATTTTCATGACAGCGGCAAATCTATCGCCCTTCAATCATCGGGTGATGAAGTGCTGTTTCTGAAAGGCGCGAAACCTTCGCCTGAGATGATTTTCTATGCCGGAAGAAATATCAAGCAGGTGACGGATGAAGAGGATGCAATAAAGTTCCTGAAGGAAAGGAACAGAAGCAGAGGCGTGATGTTTGAAATCAATAAAAGCGCTGAAGCCGAAGTGGTTGGAAAAATTTTGCTGCCATGACGTGAACGCCTTTCTCAAATCTTGCCTCTGCATCATATCGGGAAATAAATATCCGTCTGCCACTTTGAGGTGTCCTTTTCCATCATCGGGTCGGTGACATATACTTCCCAGGGAGGGCCTGCAGCAGCCACATTATTTTTTGTCATCCATTCTCGTAATGCCTGATAGGTGGGAGACATCTCTTTATAATCCCCGAAGTAGGTTACCTTCACTGCTTTGCCTTTTATTTTAATCAGGTTCATTCCTGCGTCTGGTTTAGGCGAGCCTGACACAGGTATTCCGGCTTCCAAAATCACTTTATTCGTTGCCACGTCAAATACATGCCAGATGGCAAGAGGATAACCGCTGGTCTGTATTTTTTTCGAAGTGACATATTCCATCACTTTCTGAAAGATGGTGCCCAGTGAACCGGGGATGCCTTCCAGCGTGGTGGTGTCGCGCATCGTAATCACCGTTTGCGAGGGGAACTCCACTACTTCCGGCTCAACTTCAGGAAGAGCCGGAGGCGGGGGTACGCTTTCGGCAACCGTCTTCAGCTTCGCTAATCCCTTCTCAAAAGCTACTCCTAAGAATTTGTTCAGCATCAACCCCATAAACAACCGCTGAGAGAATCCCACATCGCTGTCAAAATCCCAGGTCACTTTCGTTCCGCCATCGGCAGGCTCGAACCTGAAACTGCTGTAGGCTTTTCCTTCACCCGGAAAATCCAATTCCATTTTGATGCTGTCGGATGCCTGGCTTTCAACAATGGTCAGCGTGCCCTTCCCGATTTTCTTGCCTTCCCAGGAATATTTGCTGCCCGCGCCCGCTTCGGGTCCTTCGTATGTTTTTTTTGCGTCAGGCTCCATCTCAGCCCAGTGTGACCACTTCTCCCAGTTTTTCAGATTATTCACCTGGTCGAACACCGCTTGTGGCGGAGCATTGATAATCGTTGACCTTTCAAGATGGCAATGTGATGGAAACAAGGCAGACGCTATCAGCCACGCTCCGAACAGTACAACTAAAACTAGAAGGACAATTTTTACTGCTTTCATGGAGAACAGATTTTATCGGAACGAAAGGTAATGAATTATTGGTAATCGGCTATTCGCTAACTTGCCCGCTGGAACCAACCAACTAATCAACTAATTTCACCCCGATGAAGCTACCCAACCTTATCCTTTTCGATGAGCCAGAGATAAGGGGGAATCTGCAGCCGTTCACGTTCTCACGCCCCGTTGCCGACATCCGGGTTGGCATTCTCACCATTCGTCAGAAGTGGGAATTGGCAACCGGTTTACGCTCATCCACCGTTACGGAACCTTACCTGTCAAAAAAATTTCCGGTCAGGCATGCATCCGTTGACCTCTTTGTCAACGGCTCCATTTTGCCCGATGACGAGCTTCTGACTGAACTGTCGCACCTGAAGACGGGCGAATGCCTGGTGCAAGGTCCGTTTCTGCTCGCGGCTGTCATCGAAAAGCATGAAGGCGTGTTTTCAGCCGAGCTTACTCACAAAAAGGGCAAGCTGAAAGCCTGCAAAACGGAGCCGATGCAGGTCAGGTATTTATGGGACATTTTTTCAAAAAACGACAAAGCTATTGAACAAGATTTCGCAGCCCTCACAGCCAGGCGCAAGTCCCGGAAACCGGATGCTTCCAACCGGCTGATTGATTCTTCAAACGATATCTTCATTGAAGAAGGAGCAAAGGTGCATTGCGCAATGCTGAATGCCGGCAACGGTCCCATCTACATTGGCAGGGATGCCGAAGTGATGGAAGGCGCGATGATTCGCGGTCCCTTTGCGCTCTGCGACCATGCCGTAGTGAAGATGGGTGCAAAAATCTATGGCGCCACTACCGTGGGTCCGTATTCCAAGGTGGGAGGCGAAATTCACAACTCCGTGATTTTTGGTTATTCCAACAAGGCGCATGACGGCTTTTTGGGCAATTCGGTGATTGGCGAATGGTGCAACCTGGGCGCTGACACCAACAACTCCAATCTCAAAAACAACTATGCCCCCGTGCGCGTGTGGCATTATCCCTCTGCCTCGTTCATGAACACCGGCTTGCAGTTCTGCGGGCTGTTCATGGGCGACCATTCCAAATGCGGCATCAACACGATGTTCAACACCGGCACCGTGGTGGGCTTTTCAGCCAACGTGTTCGGAGAGGGATTCCCCCGCAACTTCGTCCCCTCCTTCTCATGGGGCGGCACCCACGGGCTTACACCTTACCGGTTCGACAAGGCGATGGAAACCGCTGCCCGCATGATGGAGCGCAGGGGCATGCAAATGGATGAGCTGGATAAAGACATCTGGAAGCATATCTTCGAGCAGACCGAACAATACAGAAAAAAGATAATGTTCGAAGTATGAGAAAGCGCTTCGTTGCCGGTAACTGGAAAATGAACAAGTTCCTCACCGAGGGCATTCAGCTTGCCGCTGATATTTTAGTGAACCTGCAGAAAAACCCTCCGGCAACTCCTGTCATCCTGTGCCCGCCCTTTATCCACCTTTCGGAACTGGCAAAGATGCTCAAGGAATGCAGCTTCATCAAGCTGGGCGCGCAGAACTGCCATTACAAGGACAGCGGAGCCTTCACGGGCGAAGTGTCAGCGCCCATGCTGTCCTCCATAGGGGTGGATTATGTCATCACGGGGCATTCCGAGCGCAGGCAGTATTTCTTCGAAACAGATGAAATCGTATTGCTGAAAGTAAAGGCTGTTCTTGCACACGGGCTGAAGCCTATTTTCTGCTGCGGAGAACCCCTGGAGGTGCGCCAGCAAAACAAACATTTTGATTTTGTGAGCCGCCAGGTGAATGAAAGCCTGCTGAAGCTGACTGCGGAAGAAATGAAATCCGTAGTGATTGCCTATGAGCCAATCTGGGCAATAGGTACAGGAGTAAACGCCACACCCGCGCAGGCGCAGGAGATGCATGCCTTCATCCGCGAACTGCTGAGCAAATCATTCGGCAGCGCAACCGCTGTCGGCACTACTATACTCTATGGCGGCAGCCTGAAGCCCGATAATGCCAAAAGCCTCTTCAGCCAGCCCGATGTGGATGGCGGCTTGGTGGGAGGTGCCTCATTAGTAGCGGGAGATTTTGTGCGGATTGTAAGGAGTTTGGAGTTGGGGGTTTAGAGTTCGCGCTTTTGCTGTTAGTTTACCTATCTGGAATGGCTTATCACTGTCCCTGCAATGGCGCAAGATGAAACTGATAACTTGTGCCCAACACGCTCCCCCTTCCCATAAGCGAGAAGGAGGATTAAACCGCAGCTGTATCAAGGAAAAAGGCAGGTAAGCTTGTATTAATGCAGATTACCTGCGGGTATATCAATAACCCTATTTTTGCTTTATGACATTTGTGAATCCGCTGGTGCTATGGGCGCTTTCACTTACAGCAATCCCCATCATCATCCACCTTTTCAATTTCCGCAGATACAAGACGGTTTATTTCACCAATGTGAAATTTCTAAAAGAGGTGACGGAGGAAACTGCCGTGCGCTCTAAAGTGAAACACTGGCTCGTGCTGGTTTCGAGGATTTTGGGAATCGCGTTTCTGGTGTTTGCCTTTGCGCAGCCTGTGATTCCGCTGGAAAAAGATACAGCGGTGGCAGCCGGCAGGCGCGGCATCAGCGTTTACGTGGATAATTCCTTCAGCATGAGCGCGGAAACGGAAGATGAGCAGCTGCTTAACCGCGCTGTGCGCAGGGCGCGTGAGATTGCTAACGCCTACGGTGATGATGACCGCTTTCAGTTGCTCACCAATGAATTCA
>DATLYB010000488.1:0-6046 GCA_035575215.1 Chitinophagales bacterium | reverse complement strand
AACCGCCAGCATTGTCCTCTTTTCTGTCAAGCATGATCAGGTTATCGGCAACAATCTCGGTGGCATATTTCTTCTCACCCGTCTGCTTGTCTTCCCATGAGCGGGTTCTGATTTTGCCCTCCAGGTAGATGCGGCTGCCTTTTTTCAGATAATCTTCGGCAATCTTAGCCAGCCCGCGCCAGGCGACAATGTTGTGCCATTCGGTTTGGTCAACGCGGTTACCATCTTTGTCTTTATAGGAATCATTGGTGGCGAGCGTGAAGCGCGCCAGACTTACGCTGTTTTCGATATATTGCACATCCGGGTCTTTGCCCAAATTGCCAATTAAGATGACTTTGTTTACTCCTCTCATGGTAAAAAAATTTTTTGGGATTGGTTAATAATGGAATAAATATCGGTATTTGTTTGAGAAATACAAACGGATGACGCCCGGGAAAGCGAATTTTTCAGAAAAATCCTTATCCGCTCTGACGATGCCTTTGCTCTGCAAGCTTTGACTGACTTGGATTTCATAGAAGGAAGCGCAAATTTTTTGATGGGAGAGCGACTGCTTAAAATTTCCTGAAAATTTTATGCTTTTAACCGTGATGCCATTGAAAATCTCTTTCCACCGCTCTGTTTGCATCAGATGCCGGACGCTCAACGGTTTTTGGGCTTCAATCAGCGGGAACTCGTACAGGCTTTTCCATATATCATTACCGGTTCTTTTTGACAGGTAAACGTGATTGCCCTCGTTGATTACCAGGTAATGGAAATGCCGCTCCTTGGGTTTAATCTTTTTTGATTTTACGGGCAACACCCCGGCTTTTTTGTTCTTCGCAGCAAAACAGTCATTCCTGAAGGGGCAATTTCCGCAGTCAGGATTTGCCGGAATACACTGCAGCGCCCCGAAATCCATAATGGCCTGGTTAAACAATGCCGGATATTTTTTCGGGATAAGCTTTCCGGCAAGCGCCTTGAATTGCTGTTTCCCCTTGGCGGAATCAACCGGAGTTTTGATGCCGAAAACACGCGACAGCACCCGGAATGCGTTTCCGTCAACGACAGGATACGGCAGGTTGAAGGCGAAGGAAGCAATTGCAGCAGCAGTATAATCTCCAACGCCTCTCAGTTTGCGGATACTTTCATAATCGGCAGGAAATTTCCCATGCAGTTCGTTGCAGATGTATTTTGCTGCCGCATGAAGATTTCGTGCCCGCGTGTAATAGCCCAGCCCCTGCCACAGCCGCAGCACTTCATCTTCCGATGCTTCCGCAAGGCTTTTCACATCCGGAAAATGCTTTTTGAATTTTATGTAATAAGGCAACCCCTGTTCAGCGCGCGTTTGCTGCAGGATGATTTCTGAGAGCCAGATGAGGTAGGGATTTTTCTCACCCTTCCACGGCAGCGGGCGGTGGATGGTTTTATGCCAGAATAAAAGTTTCCGGGTGAAAACTTGAGCGGAGGGACTAAGACAAAGGGCTGAGGTAAGGGGAGGGTACAAATAAGACATCTGCTTCAGTTTTGTCAGTCAATTCTTTTGAGTTTCGGTGTTCAGCATCGAATCAAAGCTAAAACAAACATGCATCTCTATTGACAAGACAAAAAATCGGTTACTGCAGCTTCCGGTTCTTTTTGTGCCGTTTCGCATCCCTGCCGGTTTTCTTTTTGAGGTTCTTTCCCAGCGCTTGAGTCAGGTCCACGCCTGTCTGGTTCGCCAGGCATATCGTCACGAACAGCACATCCGCCAATTCATCGGCAAGGTCTTTTGCTCTGTCTGATTTTTTGAATGACTGCTCTCCGTATTTGCGTGCGATGATGCGCGCCACTTCGCCCACTTCCTCAGCGAGTATTGCCATGTTGGTCAGTTCGCTGAAGTAACGGATGCCTGTGGTTTTTATCCAGCGGTCAACGGTTTGCTGGGCTTGTTTGATGGTCATCGGAATGGAGGTTTGAAGTTTGAAATTAGTTGGAAAGTCAGAGTTTCTTTAAATTGAACTTCAAACTTTCAGGCGCGAATGGCAGATATAATTAAAAAGACAACAATTAATAAAGCAGGCAGCATCCGTACAATGAGGTTGCTGATAAGCATTCTTATCTGAGCCTCTTCCACCCTGCCTATGTATAGTTTGTAAACCAAAAAAAGAAAGAAGGCTCCCGTCAATCCGCAGCCGATAAACAGCATTGCGGAGCCTGCGGGCCAGTGCTGCAGTCTGAACAGGATGCCAATCGTGGTGACGGCAAGCGCCAGATAGCTCACCCGCAAAGAGAATATTAAAACCCCCTTTTGCCTGATTTCAAAAATTTCCGCCAGGAAATTTCCATAAAACGCATAAACAAAAGCAAGCAGCGATAAGCCGGCTATCATCACCGAATTGTGATGCTGAAACTTCTGCATCATCATGAAGACTCCTGTTAGGCAAAGCACCAATCCGGCTATTTCTCCCCGCGCAATGAGCTTCTCCGCGCGCTCACCCTTCGACTTGATGTAAGAACGCAATTCGTTCTGCATTAAATTGATTTCAAGTTTTTCCAATCAACGATTTCAAATCATTCTCTGTTCTTGGTATCTATTACTATCGTCACCGGACCATCATTCACCAATGCCACTTTCATGTCAGCGCCAAATTCACCGGTGGCAACATGCTTGCCCGATTCAGCTTCAAGCTGCTTCACGAAGGCATGGTACAGAGGTATCGCAACATCCGGTTTTGCCGCTTTGATGAAAGAGGGGCGATTGCCTTTTTTGGTGCTCGCATGAAGCGTAAACTGGCTTACCACCATTAATTCACCGCTCACGTCCCGCACGCTCAGATTCATCAGCCCCCGGGTATCATTGAAGATTCTGAGCTGCACAATTTTTTTTGACAGCCAGTCCAAATCTTCCACCGTGTCGGCATCTTCAAACCCTACCAACACCAGCAAGCCGTGTGCGATGGATGATTTCACCTCCCCATCAATTTCAACCGATGCGTTTCTAACCCGTTGGATGACCGCTCTCATGAGAATTTATCAGAAACAAGTGGAATTGAGCCGAACCACGAACTACAAACCACAATAAACTAAGCCTTATTCATATTGCTGTTTCTTGCTCGTCTGGCAATCTTCAAGAATATTCAAATAGTTCTTGTACCGTTCCTCAGGAATTTTACCTTCCTGCACTGCTTGCCGTACTGCGCACTTCGGCTCGTTAATGTGCAGGCAGTTGTTGAACTTGCAGCAGCTCAGCAAGTCACGCATCTCACGAAAATAGTGGCTCACTTCCTCCGGCTCAATGTCAAGCAAGCCGAACTCTTTGATGCCGGGCGTGTCAACCACATATCCTCCGAACGGCAGTTCCAGCATCTCGGCAAAGGTAGTGACATGTTTCCCCTTAAGTGAAAAATCAGAGATGTGACCTGTTCTCAGATTCGCCTGCGGATGAATGGCATTTATCAAAGTGGACTTTCCCACGCCTGAATGTCCGGCAAGCAATGTTGTCCTGCCATCCATCAGTGATTTAATTGTTTCAACATCGGGTGCCGAAAGGGCGCTGATAAGATGAACTGGATAGCTGATATGACGGTAAATCTTTACAACCTCGTCCTGCTTCGCCAGCTCCTTTTCTCCCAGAATATCTTGTTTGTTGAAAATAATGTGAGCCGGAATTCCATATGCTTCGGCTGTCAGAAGAAAGCGGTCAATGAAGCCGGTGGATGTTCTGGGCATGGCAACGGTTGCAATCAGAAATGCCTGGTCTATGTTCGCTGCGATGATATGCCTGGCTTGTTTTTGCCGCGGTGATTGACGGGAAATGTAATTGGTACGCGGCAGAATTTCAGCGATGACCGCTGTTTGCACAGATTCTTCCAATTCAACAACCACCTTATCGCCAACGGCAACGGGATTGGTGATTTTTTCTCCCTCCAATCTGAATTTTCCTTTCACCCTGCAATCAACGCGTCTGCCGTCATCAAGCCGGACAAGATACCAACTCCCTGTTGACCTGAGCACACGTCCCCGGAGTGAAGAGTAGGATGAGTCAGCCATACTGTGCTTTCAGCTTTCCCGTCTCATGGATTGCAGACGCGATTTCAAAAATCAGAGAAGGTGCATCTTCAAAGCCGTTGCCCACCACAATCACGTCTGCCCCTGCTTTGCAACTCAGCGCAGCGCTTTCCGCGCTACGAATGCCGCCACCGGCAATCAGAGGCAGGTGAATGTTTTCACGCACCGCAGAAATCATCTCCGCGCTGACGGGATGCTTTGCCCCGCTCCCCGCTTCAAGGTAAATCAATTTCATGCCGAGCATCTCTCCAGCCATTGCTGTTGCGACCGCAATATCATGTTTGCAAGCCGGGATGGGCAGCGTTTGGCTCACATAGTTTACGGAAGTCAGGTTTCCCCCATCAATCAGGATGTAGCCGGTTGGAATAATTTCCAGTCTGCTGCGCCTTAAAGCTGGCGCAGCCTGCACGTGCTGCCCGATGAGCAGTTCAGGATTTCTTCCTGAAATAAGCGACAGCAAAAGAAGGGCGTCAGCATGGGGACTGATTTGCAGCCGGCTTCCCGGAAAAATTACAACCGGAATTGTTGAATGTTTTTTTAAAAAAGCCACGCACGAATCAAACGAATCATTCACCAGCATGCTGCCCCCCGCGAAAAAATAATCCACCCCGGCTTTCTCCGCAGTTTCAGTGATGAGTTCGAGGTGGTGAGTACCGGACTTGTCAGGGTCAATGAGGACAGCCAAGGCTTTTCGGTGGCGCTTTCTTAATTCAACGAAGTTTTCAATGATGCCCATTATGCAGAGAATGGAGTGAAGGTATTCAAAGTTTAAAAAAGATGACACAGTAAAGTTAATGATGTGCATTAACAGCCGAATCCAATTTCGATTTCACCGGCATTCTATTTATATTCGGGGATTCAACCGAAAACTCACTCAAGGGGGCAAGGCAAAGAGTTATTTGATTTCACAGTTTTTCTTTGCGCTCTTGTTCTTCCGTGTGATACCAAGGCAATCATGCTCAAGCGATGGACTTTCTGTCAGCCCGAACACCACCGTGTTCAGCGTCTTCAGCAGGAACTGAAGATTCATCCCGTTCTCTGCCAGCTGCTGGTCAACCGCGGTATCTCCACATATGATGAAGCCAAACTTTTTTTCCGCCCGCAGCTTGCTCACCTCCACGACCCGTTTTTGATGCAGGACATGCGCAAAGCCGTTGAGCGCATCGAGCGGGCATTGCGTGATGAAGAACATATCCTCGTTTATGGTGATTACGATGTTGACGGTACTACTGCCGTTGCGCTGCTTTACTCGTTTTTAGGAGAATTTTACAACCGCATTGATTACTACATCCCGCACCGTTACAAAGAAGGCTACGGCATCTCCCGGCAGGGAATTGATTATGCGCATCAAAAAGGATATAAGCTGATTATCGCACTCGACTGCGGCATCAAGGCGTTGGAGAAGGTGAAATATGCGAATCAGCTCGGCATTGATTTCATCATCTGTGACCATCACCTGCCCGGAGAAGAACTGCCCCCCGCCCATGCCGTGCTCGACCCGAAGCGCAACGATTGCAGTTATCCTTATAAAGAACTGAGCGGCTGCGGCATCGGTTTCAAGCTGATTCAGGCATTCGCACAAAACAACCATATTCCTTTTGAGATGGTGGAAAAATATCTCGACCTCGTTGCCGTCAGCATCGCGGCAGACATCGTTCCTATCACAGGCGAAAACCGCGTTCTCACTTATTACGGCATGAAACGCATCAACGAAAACCCGCGAAAAGGGCTTCAGTCGCTCATCGAATTCAGCGGATTGCGAAAGGAACTCACGGTTTCCGATATCGTCTTCATGCTCGGTCCGCGCATCAACGCAGCCGGCAGGATGGACGATGCCCGTAATGCGGTGAAGCTGCTGATTTCCGAAACGCACGAACATGCGGAGGCGAATGCGGAATTGCTCAACCAGAAAAACTCCGAACGCAAGCAGGTGGATAAGGACATCACCGAGGAGGCGCTGGCAATGATTAATGATAATCCTGCGTTGCAGAAAAAGAAGACCACCGTCCTCTCGCAGCCT
>DATLYB010000487.1:0-13562 GCA_035575215.1 Chitinophagales bacterium | reverse complement strand
CAGCCTTGGGATATAAATATTCCAGCCGTATTTTTTTCCGGCATGGTTAACGGCTTCCCGCAACTCGGTATTGGCTGACACCCCGCCCGCGATGGCAATTTCCTTCACCTTGAATTGATTGGCAGCCTTCACCAATTTTTTCATCAGGATGCGCACGATGGCATGCTGAATGGAAGCGCAGAGGTTGCTGAGATTTTTCCGGATGAAATCATTATCTTCTTTTTGTTTTTTCTGCAAAAAATAAAGCACGGAAGTTTTCAGTCCGCTGAAGCTGAAGTCAAGCCCTTCCACCACCGGTTCTCCGAACCTGAATGCCTGAGGGTTTCCGTGCCGGGCATAGTGGTCAATCAGCGGTCCACCGGGATAGGGCAAGCCAAGCAGCTTGGCGCATTTGTCAAACGCTTCTCCAGCGGCATCATCGTTGGTTTCGCCTACCACCTCCATGTCAAGATAATCGCGAGCCAGTACAAGCTGCGTGTGACCGCCCGATACCGTGAGGCAGATGAAGGGGAATGCGGGAACGGCATTTCCATTGGATTGTGACTTATCCTTTCCATTTCTGATGAAGTGTGCCAGCACGTGGGCTTGCATGTGATTGACTTCAATCAGCGGAATTTTCAGAGCCAGCGCCATTGCCTTGGCAAACATTCCCCCGACAAGCAGCGAACCGATTAACCCGGGTCCGCGCGTGAATGCAATGGCGTTAAGCCGGCTTTTATCCACACCGGCTTCCTTCAAGGCTTCATCCACCACGGGAACAATATTCTGCATGTGTGCGCGCGAAGCAAGTTCGGGTACGATGCCGCCATGCTTTTGATGCACCGCCTGCGAAGCCACGAGGCTGGCAAGAACTTTGTCATTTTTCAGGACAGCCGCTGCTGTATCATCGCATGACGATTCAATTGCAAGGATGAAGATGTCCATAGATAAGACGTAAATTTAGAATCGTTTAGGCGGTAAATGATTAAACAGGCGAAACCTAATTGGATGAAAAAATCCAGGGTGAAACAATTTATCAAAGCATCGCTGATAGTTTTTATCATCGTACTGGTGGTGTTCAACATTTTGTTTTACCTCCTGGGACGCCCCGATGTTCAAACCTACCTTGCAAAAAAAGCAGCCGCAGTTCTTACCTCAGCCACCAATGCACCGGCAAGTGTGGGAAACGTTGAGTTTCGCCTGAGAAAAATTGTTTTGAATGATGTTTTTTTGGGAGACCTGCGCAATGACACGCTTTTGTATGTTCATCATCTGAAGGTGCAGCCGTCACTCAGAGGCTTGTTGAAAAGAAAAATTGATGTCAGGTCGCTGGAACTCGAAGACGGAAAACTGCATATCCGCAGGGAGGAAGGCAGCGAAAAATTTAATTATGAATTTCTCACGGGAGAAAAAACTTCAAGGGAAAAGTCAGACGAATCGAAGGGTTTTCATTTTCGGCTGCCGAAGGCAGAGCTGAAAAATCTCGATTTTCATTTCTTGGATGAAAGGGAGAAAAACGAATACCGCATAGCTTTTAAGGAGCTGACAGCCGAAGACGTAAACATCAATGAGCAGGAAAAATACATGAAGCTCGGGACGCTGGGTATTGACGGAGCGAATATCCTCGTGAAAAAAATCTTCACGAGCGAATGCGACACAACTCCTCCCGGAGCAAAACTTCCTCCCCAGATGCTCAACAATGCCGGGTGGGACGTTGCTGCCGGACACATCACCCTCTCCAACTCATCGTTTGCATACGTGAATGAAAACAGGCTGTACAGCCGTGGCGGAATGAATTACAACGACCTGCATATCCGCAACATTCATATCGAGCTGGAGAATACTTTAATTGTCTGCGACACGATTCGCTCTAAAATCATCCACCTCAGCGCTGCGGAAAAAAGCGGCTTCGTGCTGCAAAGCATGAGCGCAGAGGCGACCGTGTCAACCACTGAACTCGAATGCCGCAACCTCAGCCTTGCTACCGATAACAGCGCCATCCGCGACTACCTCAAATTTTCCTATGATTCCTTCCGCGATTTTCTTGATTTCGTGAACAAGGTGAAAATGCAGGGTGACTTTAAGAATTCGCGGGTGGCAATGAAAGATATCAACTATTTTGCAGGCAGCGCGCTCGATAAAATTGAGCACAACACCGTCTGGCTTACCGGCACCGTGAAAGGCACCGTCAGTAATCTGAAAGGCAAAGACCTGAATCTCAGCCTGAGCAGAAATACAAGGTTCCGGGGCGATTTTGGCTTAAAGGGGCTTCCGCTATTCAAAGAAACATTCATCACGCTGCGGGTTTCAGGGTTGCAGACCACGCTGAGTGAATTTCGTACTATTTATCCCCACATTCACTATCCGTCCAATCTTGAAAATCTGGGACGTGTAAATTTCACCGGCTCGTTCACGGGCTTCACCAATGACTTCGTGGCTAACGGGAGCCTTGCTACTGAAATCGGCAGCGTCAGCTCCGACATCAATTTCAAGATTGACCCCCGAACAAATATCGCGCGGTACTCCGGGAATTTTGCAGCGCAGAATTTTCATGTGGGCAAATACATCAACGAGGAAAATTTTTTAGGTGAAATCACCTTAAATGCCCGCCTGAAGGGGAAGGGGCTGAAGCTGGAAAACGTGGAAGCCTCCGTCAACGGCATTATCAACAAATTTTCAGTAAGCGGCCATGACTATATGGATATGAAGGTAGATGGCGATTTGAAAAAAAGATTCTTCAAGGGAGTGCTTGCCGTGAAAGACGACAACCTCGACATGGATTTTGAAGGAACGGTGGACCTGACCGATACCGTTCCCGTTTTTCAATTTGTGTCAGATTTGCGAAAAGCCAATCTGCGTGAGCTAAATCTTTCGAAAGATGACATTTCCCTCTCCTCATTCCTCAGAATTGATTTCACCGGTTTGACTCCCGACAAATTCAACGGCTACGCGGGCGTTTTCAATACTCAAGTTGAAAAGAACAACATACGCTACCACCTTGACACTTTCGAGCTGAAAGCTTACCCCACGGATGGCGGCAGCAAGGAAGTGGCGCTGAAGACGGACATCGCAGAGGCAACCCTTACCGGCAATTTCACCTATGAGGATTTGCCTGACGCCCTCCTCGACCTTCTGAGGCATTATTCCGATTCTTCAAAAACATATTTAAGCGGAAAAGGCGACCAGGTGTTTGTTTTGAATCTCCGTCTGAACAATACACGCAATCTCACCACATTCATTGACACTGCGTTTAAAAACATCGGGGAAGGATACGTCAATTTCGCATTTAACAACAATGGCTACAGGATGTACCTCAATTCATGGTTCAATGAAGTGAGCTATGGTGATTTCAAAGTGAATGAGTTGCTGATAAAATCCGAAACGGATAATGAGGGGCTTGCCTTCAAAACATCCATGGACTCGCTGTTTTACAAAGACAGTCTCGTGTCCGTAATGATGAATTTCAATTCACGGATTCAGCCTGACAGCATTCTTTTCTCGTTAACAGCCCAGCCGGATGACAGTCCCACCCGGCTTGCGCTGAATGGAAACCTGGATACTGATTTTAAATCAGTTGAAGTGCAATTGCTTCCCTCTGCCGTTTATCTTGAAGGAAATAAATGGACTGTGTCGCAGGGGAATAAATTATTTTTCGATGGCGAAAAGTTGCTGGTTGAAAATCTGTCCTTCCGGCATGACGAGTCTTCTGTTGAATTCAAATCATTTATTGATGCTGCGGGAGGAAACCATCTCTCGGCATTCTTCAAGAAATTCAACCTGCACGAAGTAACGAAATCATTTCTGCGCCATTCGAAATTAGAATTGGGCGGAGTGATTAATGGCACCGCAACAATCATGAACATTATCAGGGCACCAGCCATCACGGCATCACTTACGGTGGACACCTTCCGGGTCAACAAGCATTTCATCGGCAATATCCTGGTAAACAGCAATTATCAGCCGGGGGATGAACGCGCTGAAATCACCGCCTCGCTTTCAGGCGCTGAAAATAATCTGAGAATCACCGGCTTTTATGATTTGAAAAAAAAGGGCAATTACCTTGATTTTTCCGTTGACATCCAAAACCTTCATCTGCAGCACATGGAGCCGTTCATCCAAAAAGATGTGAGCAGGATTCAGGGAGATGTAGCGGGCAAGCTTTTCGTGAAAGGCTCGCTGAAGGATTTTGTCATGGAAGGCGCTGTTACTGCAAAAAACACCTCTGCGCGCGTAAACTATCTGAATACGATTTACAGTTTTGATAACGAGGAAATTACTTTCTCAAAAAATCTGATTAAGCTGGGCGACATACACCTGAAGGATGAAGAGGGAAACGATGCGCTTGCCGGTGGTGAAATCTCCTACGAATCGCCTCTGAAGAATTTTAAGCTCGACATAGATATCCGCACCGATGATTTCCTTTTCCTGAATACTTCTTATTCGCGCAGCCAGCCGTTTTACGGCAAGCTGATTGCTGACGGGGTGGTATTTATAAAAGGTCCGTTTAACAACGTGGAATTTTACATTTCAGCCAAAACCAAGCGCGGCACCGATGTTTACATTGACGTTGCCGGCACCAAAGACGTCAGTCAATACTCTTTTTACAGGTTTATTGACCCCACCGGCACAAAGAAGATGGAAGAAAGATTTGTTTCAAAAATCAAAGGCGTGACGCTCAATTGCGACATAGAAGCCACCCCGGATGCTGATGTGAATCTGATTTTGAATTACGAACAAGGTGATGTCATCAACGCAAAAGGCAATGGTAACCTCAAAGTAGTGTTGAGCAGTCTTGGAGAGCTTTCCATCTCGGGCGAATACCGCATCACGGACGGCAACTACGTCTTCTCGATGCAGAACGTCATCAGCAAGCGATTCAGCATGGAGAGGGGCAGCAGCATCCGCTGGAATGGCGACCCGACCAACGCAACGCTCGATATCACCGGGCTCTATAAGCTGAGGGCTTCGCCTTACGACCTGCTTGCTGACATCGTCACCACTGATGCCGAAATTCAAAAAGCAAAAAACAGGGTCCAGGTGCTGCTCTATCTCTACATCACCGGTTCGCTGGCGCAGCCTGAAATCAAATTCGATATTAAAGTGCCTGATGCCGACCCTGCCATTCGCACATCGCTGGAAAGCAAATTCCAGCTGCTTGCATACAATCCCAATGAATTGAACAGGCAGGTGGTGGGGCTATTGGTGCTCAATCGCTTCCTGCCGCAAAAGAACACCAACAGCGAAACCAATGTGGCTTCAGCGGTGAACACCTCCGTGAGTGAGTTTCTTTCCAATCAGCTTTCTGTTTATCTCAGCGATTGGATTTCAGAATTCATCACTGAAATTCAGTTGGATATCAACTACCGCAGTTATCAACTGGAAAATGGCACAGTGACCGGTCCTGGCGGGCAGATTGATTTTGAGAACAGACAAGAATTGCAGTTGGCGCTTACCAAAACTTTTTTCAATGACCGCATCTCCATTGACGTAGGCGGTGATTTTGATTTCGGGCAAACCAGCGCCTCCACCGCGCAAAAAGACAAGGTGACCAACATCGCGGGTGATTTTGAAATCGAATACAGCATCACCCCTGATGGAAGAATAAAAATCAAAGCCTTCCGAAAAGGCGAATACGATATTTTCCAAGACCGCAACAAAAACAAAACAGGTGTCGGAATTTCTTATCAAAAGGAATTTAATTCAGTGAAAGATTTCTTCCAAAAAATCAGAAAGAGGAAAGAGGAGAAAAAGAAAGAGCTGAAGCAGCAAGAAGGAAAATCGGATGAATAGTTATAAGGCGGTAACGGTAACCGGTAATCGGTAAATCAACTTCGCGAGATGGCGTTTATTGAAGGCTATGCGATGGGATTTGCGATGGTGATTTTCATCGGTCCTGTTTTTTTTACCTTGCTGAAAAGCTCGCTGCAATATGGGTTTTGGGGCGGCATGATGGTGACGGGGGGGATTTTTGTCAGCGATATGGCATGGGTTGTTCTTTGTTCATTCGGGGCAATCCCCTTTTTCAAAAATCCCGGCAACCAAATCTGGCTGGGCATTCTGGGGGGTATCCTTCTTTTCGCCCTGGGAATCAAATATGTTTTCAAGCCCGTTCTTTATTCTGATGAAAACATCTCTCTTCAGTCACGCCATTACACCGCACTTTTTGCAAAGGGATTTCTTGTAAATTTTGTAAGCCCTTTTGTATTCCTTGTCTGGATAAGCGTAATCGGGTACGGCAGAACAAAATTCGGAGTGTCAGCCGACTTGGCGCTGTTCCTTTGTGCCGTGCTGCTGGGCATCCTCACCACCGACAGCCTGAAAGTGATTTTCAGCCACCGCATCAAAGCGCTGTTACAACCGGGGCTTCTGCTGAACATTTACCGCATCATCGGGCTTGTGCTGATTGTTTCTGGTGTCAGGATGATTTGGTATGTAATGTAGGCGGCAGTTTCAGTCGCAGTTCACGCTGTTCACAAAGTTCAGGTTTTTGGTATGAGAACCACAGGAGAGGCTGTCAATCGAACGGTCGGTAATCTTGATGCCGCTTAGAGTTTTGTTATACCGGCTTGAAAAAATTCCCAAGCCGTTAGTGATGTTCGTGAATTCAGGTTTCACCTGCAGCGAAGTAATGCCCGTTTGAGCGCCATTCACCCGCAGGTAATCATATAAATCTTCAGCTCCCACATAAAACAGAAATTCGAGCGGCTCATCCAAAGCTTTTCTCCGCAGGTCGGGAGCGGCTTCCAACTGAGTTCCCAAAAATGAAAGAAACTGCGTGCCGTCAAATTCATGCGTCATGGATTCATTGCCTGTGGTGGCAGGGGATGTAACATTATTGAACAGAAGCCAATCAATATGGAGGGTATCAACAGCTGCCGGTGAGTGGATGCTCCACTCCTCGTAATAAAACCTCATGATTGCCTGATAAATTTTTCCGTTTTCGGCTGAACGCCACTGCACCTGGTTGGGGGCTGACGTGGCTAAATTTACCGGAAGCAGCGGTGAAGGACGGTTGATGCTGAAATCCTTCACAACGGGCGTCTGGGCAGTAACCGTATGACCTGTTCTTTTGTTGGTGAACGTGAAATGATACACCGCATCCTGAAGCGGTCCTGACAAGCGGTAAACATAATTGGGGCTGTCAACGAAAATCCCCTCATCCCGCTGCAAGCCGATTTGGGCGGCATCAATTTTTTTTAGGATATGCACCTGCGCGTCCGCCTCCAGCTTCACTTCCGCGCTGTCATCATAATAAATGGAATCGGGGTTTTGCGCCAAAAGCAGCGCGCTGGTGTTTTCATCAAGATATCCCTTGAACACCTGCACATAATGCACCGTGTCGTCAGCCAGATTCAGCAAGCCGTAAACGATGGTGGTTTCCTTGTAGTCAGCCGCAATGTCGAGGTCGTTGGAACAGGAGAAAAACAATGCCGGAACAATAAGCAGAGGATTGAATTTTTTCATGCGGTGCAAAAATAACGTTGTTTGGGTTTGTGATCAATGCAGGGCAGCCTGTATAACTCCGGGATGTGGTGTGGTTGTTCTTCCCCGTCTATTTCACTGTTTTCTGAAAATAACTTCTCCATTTCTCCAGCAGTTTCTGAAAATCATCCGGCAGGGGACACTCGAAAAACATCTCGCTGCCGGTAGCGGGATGAACGAATCCGAGGGTGCGCGCGTGTAGTGCATGGCGCGGGAACAGCGCAAAACAGTTTTCTACAAACTGCTTATATCCGGAATACACCGTTCCCTTCACGATTCTGTCACCGCCATACGTAGCGTCATTAAACAAAGGATGACCGATATGCGCCATGTGAACGCGTATCTGATGCGTTCTGCCGGTTTCCAGCCTTACATCAACGAGCGTGACATATCCCAGCCGCTCCAGCACTTTGTAGTGAGTGACCGCTTCCTTGCCGTGCTCGCCCTCGGGAAATACAGCCATTTTTTTTCTGTCGCGCAGGTTCCTGCCGATATGCCCGCGGATAGTGCCGCTGTCGGTGTTAAAGTCGCCCCACACCAGCGCTGAGTAATTTCTTTTGATGGTGCGCGTGAAAAATTGTTTTGCCAGATGCATCATGGCATATTCCTCCTTGGCAATCACCATCAAGCCGGAAGTGTCTTTGTCAAGGCGGTGAACGAGTCCCGGTCTTATTTCCGCAGTAGCAGCCGGCACAGGCAGACGCTTTTCCCAATTCTTGTTGTTTTTAAGATGATAAAGGAGGGCATTCACCAGCGTACCGGTGAAATTGCCCACAGCCGGATGCACCACCAATCCGGGGGGTTTGTTCACCACCAGTAGGCTCTCATCTTCAAATACAATGTCGAGCGGAATGTTTTCCGGCTCAGCCCAAAAGTCCCTGGGCGGCACACTGAGCACAATCGTTATCACATCGCCCGGGCGCACCTTGTAATTTGATTTCACCGGTTTGCCGTCCACCAGAATCGAACCAGCCCGTGCGGCATTCTGCAGTTTGTTTCGGCTGATGCCTTCAATGCGATGGAGAAGGTATTTGTCAATGCGCAGCGGCTCCTGCCTTTTGTCAACCTCGAAGCGGTGGTGCTCATACAGTTCATCGCGCAGTTCGGTATCGCTGTTCAACGGCTCTTCGTGCATGAGGCAAAGTTAAGGCTGACATTCAGACTGCCCGACTGATGGAATACCATTCCAACGATGCGTGCGTGCGCAGCGGTTATGTGAAGAAGCTATGGTAGATATTTACTCTAACCTTCAGACAACCTCTTTACATCCATTCAGCAAGGTAGCGAAGGAAGCTTTCTTTCAGTTCGGAAAAAATCTTGCGATAGTCAGCTATCTCTTCCCGCAGTGAAGCATGGTCTTTGAAGTATTGATGGTCAACGGCAATGGGGTTTTCTTCCGCGCGGGCGGCAAGCATCTTTTCGTGAGCCTTAACTCGGTGCTTCAGGTCGTGGATGACCTCTTTTTGATGGATAAACTTGTTTTGAAACTGCTCCAGCCGCATGAGCACTTTATTGTCGGTGTATTTTTTTACCAGGTCATCGAGCCGGTGTTCAAAAATCTCCAATTCTTCTTTATAAAATTTCAGCTCATTGAGCCAGAGCCTGTGTTCAAAATGCAGGTCTTTGAGGTAAACCCGCTCTGCCGGTTTAGTAGCCATGTCCATTGTGTTTAATTCTGGGATTTCCATATAAACGGGCGCAATTTAAGATAACTGTGTTGAAATTTTAAAAGACAAATCTTAAAGCAGACTTTTGTTTTTTGGTTCACGCCAGCAGAATAGGAACAGAATAGTGGGCGGAATGAACCCATATACAACAATTATTACTCCCATTCTTGGCATATCCCAACCCTTCTTATATCTTTGCGCGACCAAAATTTTAACGAAACAAAAACCTTTATGATGTTACAACGAATTTTCAGTTTTTTATTGCTGTTTCTATGCCTCACTCCCGCTTTTGCCGCAGGCGGGGAGGCGCATTTAGTGCTCCCCAACCTTGATGACCCCACCATCGCCACTTTTTTCGGCACCTTCACCGGACATGACCTGCTGATGGGCGGCATCGTGGTATGCGCGCTGGGTTTGGTGTTCGGATTGATTGTTTACAGCCAACTCAAGAACCTGCCTGTCCATACATCCATGCTTGAAATATCAGAGCTGATTTTCGAAACGTGCAAAACCTACCTTATCCAGCAGGGCAAGTTTCTGCTGATTCTCGAAGTGTTCATTGGCGCCATCATGGTCGCCTATTTCGGATTGATTGAGCAGATGGGATGGTTCAAGGTGGCTATTATTCTGCTGTTCAGCGTGGTGGGGATTGCAGGAAGCTACGGAGTGGCGTGGTTTGGCATCCGGATTAACACCTTTGCTAACAGCCGCACGGCTTTCGCAAGCCTCAAGGGCAAAGGGTTCCCCTGTTATGCGATTCCGCTGAAGGCGGGCATGTCCATCGGCACGCTGCTGATTAGCACCGAGTTGATTATCATGCTGATTATCCTGCTGTTCCTTCCTTCCGACCTGGCCGGCCCCTGCTTCATCGGCTTTGCGATTGGTGAATCGCTGGGGGCATCTGCGCTCAGAATCGCAGGGGGGATTTTCACCAAAATTGCCGACATCGGTTCCGACCTGATGAAGATTGTTTTCAAAATCAAAGAAGACGATGCTCGCAATCCCGGTGTGATTGCCGACTGCACGGGCGACAATGCAGGCGACTCGGTGGGTCCCACCGCTGACGGCTTTGAAACATACGGGGTGACGGGCGTGGCGCTCATCACCTTCATCATGCTCGCAATTACTGACCCTGCCATTCAGGTTCCGCTGCTGGTATGGATTTTCGCCATGCGCATCATCATGATTATAACGTCAATCGGCAGCTACCTGCTTAACGAATATTTTTTCGCGAAGCCCAAATTCGGCAACGCGGTAAAATTCAATTATGAGATTCCGCTCACCTCGCTGGTGTTTGTCACCTCATTTGTTTCCATCATCCTTACGTTCATCATATCCAAACTCCTCATCCCCAACCTGGGCGGTGACCCCAACCTGTGGCTGAAGCTCTCGGGCATCATCTCATGCGGCACTATTGCCGGGGCGCTTATCCCGGAAATGGTGAAGGTGTTCACTTCGGTAAACTCCCGCCACGTGCGTGAAGTAGTGACGGCATCCAAAGAAGGGGGGGCATCGCTGAATATTCTCTCCGGTCTGGTTGCAGGAAATTTCAGCTCCTATTGGATGGGGCTGGTGATTGTAGGCTTGATGGCATTTGCCTACGCAATAAGCACGCTTGGCGTAGGCGCGGTAATGAGTCCCGACCCGGAGATTGCCTCCACGATGGGCGCAGTGTTCGCCTTCGGCTTGGTGGCGTTCGGTTTTCTGGGAATGGGACCGGTGACAATTGCCGTTGACAGCTATGGTCCTGTCACCGACAACGCGCAATCCGTATTTGAGCTGTCCACCATCGAAACGATTCCCGGGATAAAAGAAGACCTGAAGAAAAACTATGATATTGATGTGGATTTTCATACAGCAAAAGAACTGCTGGAAGAAAATGACGGAGCGGGCAACACCTTCAAAGCCACTGCTAAGCCGGTGCTGATTGGCACGGCTGTAGTGGGCGCCACTACGATGATTTTTTCCATCATCATGGAACTGACCCAGGGGCTGCAGTTGCATTCGGAAATCGCCAAGCTTTCGCTGACGCATGCTCCTTTCCTGCTGGGATTGGTGACAGGCGGAGCAATGATTTACTGGTTCACGGGCGCATCCACACAAGCCGTGGTGGCCGGTGCTTACAAGGCGGTGGAGTTCATCAAGAAAAACATCAGGCTCGAGGGAACCACGAAAGCCTCCACGCATGACAGCAAAAAAGTGGTGGAGATTTGCACCATCTATGCGCAAAAAGGCATGTGGAACATCTTCCTTGCCGTGTTTTTCGGCACGCTGGGCTTCGCGTGCATCGAGCCGTTCTTCTTCATCGGCTACCTGATTTCAATTGCTCTGTTCGGATTATATCAAGCCGTTTTCATGGCGAATGCCGGTGGCGCCTGGGACAACGCCAAGAAGGTGGTTGAAACCGAACTGCGTGCCAAGAATACCGACCTCCATGCCGCCACCGTGGTGGGCGATACGGTGGGCGACCCGTTCAAGGACACCTCATCGGTGGCGATGAATCCGATTATTAAGTTCACCACCTTGTTTGGCTTGCTGGCAGTGAGCATGGCGGTGGGATTGCGCGAAGGCGGACAAGACACCACGGCTACGGTGTTGGCAGCCCTCTTCTGCCTTATCTCAGTCATCTTCGTCTATCGCTCGTTCTACAAAATGAGGATTACAGGGGAGTAGCCTGTCAACGCGCAGTAAGGGTATTGTATTTAGCAAGATTGTGCCGGATGTTATCGGGCTATTCCAACTTCACACTTCTTACATCCAATATATTCATTGCGTTAGGCTGCAACCCCTTCACACCATTCCGCACAAAGCGGACGACCTCGTCATAAAAAAGTGGCGCAACGACAGCATTATCAATTAAGAGCTGGTCCATCTGGCGGTAAAGCTCGTAGCGGATGCTGTCGTTGTTTTCAATGAGGGCGCGCTCATACAGGCGGTCGAATTCCGCGCTGCTGAATCGGGTGTAATTGGGAGGCGCGCCATGCTTGCTGTAAAACATGGCAAGATAGCTTTCGGCATCAGGATAGTCGGCAATCCACGAACCGCGAAAAAAAGGAGCCTGCAACTTTGCCATCATCTCGCGCTGAAAGGCGGGCAGCACGATTTCGAGCTTCAGGCTGATGCCGATGTTTTTTAATTGATTCTGAATGTAGGTGGCGATGTCTTCATAATTCTTGCTGGTGTATAGCGGTATTTCAGGCAGCCCCATCCCGTCAGGAAACCCCGCTTTCCGGAGAAGAAGTTTTGACTCATCGGGTTTGAATGAAAACCCTTTGACTTTTTCTGCATCGAATGACGGCAGACCGTAGGGTACAAAGCCTGACGTGGCGGGCTTTCCGATGCCGTTGCGCAAATACTTGATGATGGCATCGCGGTCGAATCCGTAGTTGATTGCCTGCCGAACCTCCGGAATCTTCAGCGGGTTATTGGGGAAGCCGGCATGGCGGTCGTCCATCAGGAATCCGAGATATTCGGTATTGAGATAGGGTGTTTTGTACAGAATGATTTTACCGGCATGGTCGGGCTTCAACTCGCCATCTTTTGTGAGCAGGTCATTGATGTAGCTGGCGTCAACGCCAGAAAGAAAATCCAGCTCGCCTTTCAGAAAATTGAGATACTCGGTTTGCTTGCTTTGGATGAAGGAAACTTTCACGCCATCGAGATACGGCAGCGGCTGTCCGTTTTCATCGCGTTCAAAATAATTTTCATTCTTCACCAGAATGAGCACATCGCCCTCCTGCCACACCTTGAAACGGAACGGTCCCGTACCGACCGGGTGAACACGGAAGTCTTTTCCATAATGTTCAGCAATTTCCCTCGGCACGACATACGTGTACTGCATCGTGAGGATGGAAAGCATCGGGCGGAAGGGATGCTGCAGCTTGATTTGAAACGTAGAGTCATTGACGGCAGTGAACGGCTGGAGGGAATCCGTCCGGTCGTGGAAAATCCATGAGCCGGGCGAAGCCGTAGCAGGGTCAATGATTCTGCGCAGGCTGTAAGCCACGTCAGAGGCGGTCAGTTTTTTTCCCCTCCCGCCCGGAAACAATTCATGGTCATGAAAGAAAACATCATTCCGCAGGATGAAAGTATAGGTCAATCCGTCATCGCTGATAGTCCACCTCTTTGCGAGCGAAGGCTGAATGTTCAGCCGGTTGTCAAGCTGAACAAGCCCGTTGTAGAGCATGTTCACTGCCCAGATATTCGCCTGGTCTTTGGCGAAGGCGGGGTCAAGCGAAGTGATGCCGGAGGAAGAGTTGTAACGGAATATTTTTTTTACAGAAGATGAATCATTGTTGCAGGTGCACCCGAAAATCAATGACAAGAAAAAGAGCACCGGCATTATTTTTTTCATCGCAAAATTTCAGGAAAGCTCAAACAAAAATATTTCAACAAACAAGTCACAAAAGGATGATTGTTCACAAATTTCTGTGC
>DATLYB010000486.1:0-13158 GCA_035575215.1 Chitinophagales bacterium | reverse complement strand
TATTTCATTTTTCGCCCGCTTCGAACTGCCCAGCGGAGCGGCAAGCCGAAAGATGCCGGCAATGCCGTAAAAGCTGGGGTGCTCGGCTTAATTCTGATGGATGCAGCCATTGCAGCAGGTTTTGCCGGATGGGATTATTCGCTGTTGATTGTTTTGCTGCTGCCTCTTTCAATGGCGATGGCGCGGGCGTTTGCAGTGACGTGAAGCCTCCCGCAACTCTTTTCGTATTTCGGGCGTACATCCGGTTCGCAGCGATTGCCTAAACTTGAACCCCATCATGAGGCATTTCATTCAACAATCTTTTTCTGTCAAATACCGTTACCCCGTGTATTTCACGGCAAACGTTTTTTCACCAGAGAATACGGTGTTGCGTGATATGGCGGCACATGACGATGGCTCCGGTCGAAGAAAAATGCTGTTTATTATTGATGATGGCGTGAGTAATCACCACCGCAATTTGATTCAACAAATAAAATCGTATGCCGGTATTCACGAGCATGTGATGGAATTGTGCGGAGAGCCGCTCATTATTCCCGGTGGGGAATCGTGCAAGAACGACATGCAGTTGTTTGAAATGATAATCGAAGCCGTCAACCGATATGGCATTGACCGCCACTCATACGTCACCGGAGTAGGAGGCGGAGCCGTGCTCGACCTCGTTGGCTTTGCAGCCTCCATCACCCACCGGGGCATCCGCCACATCCGGATTCCAACCACGGTGCTCTCGCAAAACGATTCAGGCGTAGGCGTAAAGAACGGAATCAACTATTTTAACAAGAAAAATTTTTTAGGAACCTTCACTCCACCCTTTGCCGTCATCAATGACCACACGTTTCTGACAACATTGGATGACCGCGACTGGCGCTCGGGAATTGCCGAGGCGATAAAAGTTTCGCTGATTAAAGACGCTGATTTTTTCCGGTACATCCAATCCAACGCGCGGAAGTTATGCGAACGCGACATGACGGTGATGCAGGATTTAATCTATCGCTGCGCAAAGTTGCACCTGGAGCATATTTCCGGGGGAGACCCCTTTGAAATGGGTTCCTCCCGCCCGCTTGATTTCGGACATTGGGCATCGCACAAACTGGAAGGATTGACCAACTACGACATCCGCCACGGTGAAGCGGTCGCCATTGGAATTTGTCTGGATTCAATTTATTCTTCCCTTTCCGGATTCCTGTCGAAAAGCGAAATGGATGAAATCATCTCAGTCATCAAAGAAATCGGATTTCATCTTTATCTGCCGGAGCTCTCTCAAAACCTCGACAAGCCCGACCACCCCGGCAGTCTTCTCTCCGGCTTGAATGAATTCAGGGAACACCTTGGCGGAAAACTGACGGTGATGCTGCTGAAAAAAATCGGGGAGGGCGTGGAAGTGAACGAGATGGATTTTGGGCTGATAAAAAAATCAATCGCCCTGTTGAAGACTCTCCACAGTGAAAAGATGAGAGCCTGAACTCAATTTTAAAGTCAATATCCGCAAAAGTGCAGCCTGCAAGTCTTATTTTGCAGCCGTATGTTAATGGGCAAGTATCACCTCACGTATTGTGCCAACGTCTATCCCGGGGAAAGCTGGAGTGAAGCATTCATTCAGTTGAAAACCCATCTGCCCCGCGTAAAGCGGGCAGTGTCTCCCGAAAAAAAATTCGGTGTCGGATTGTATTTGTCGGATAGGGCAAGCCGGGAGATTTTAGCAGAAAGCAATCTGCGGGAATTCAAGGCATGGCTGGATAAGGAAGGTTTTTACGTCTTCACGATGAATGGTTTCCCTTACGGAAATTTTCATGGCGAGGTGGTGAAAGAAAACGTTTACCAGCCTGATTGGACAATGCCGAAACGTGTGGAATACACGCAACGGCTGTTCTCTATCCTCGCTGAAATACTACCGGCTGACGTGGATGGCGGGATTTCCACCTGCCCTGTTTCCTATGGACAGCATTTTTCCGATTCACAGAAAAAAAAAGAAGAGAACATAGCAATCGCCTGCCGGAATTTTCAGGAAATTGCATCCTTCCTTCATCGGCTTGAAGCAATGTCGGGAAAGCAACTGCATCTTGATATTGAACCAGAGCCGGATTGTTTGATTGAAAATTCGGAAGACGTGCTGGAATTCTTTTCACGGCTGACGGATTCCGGGAATGAAACTATCATCAGACGGCACATCCGCCTTTGCTATGATACCTGTCATTTTTCAGTAGAATATGAAGCGCCTGAAACGGTTTTTACAAAGTTAGCAGCCCATGACATCCGCATCGGCAAGATTCAGCTCAGCGCTGCAATGAGAGCAGACCTTCGAATTGGAGGAACTTCATTCAAAGAGCTGGAAAAATTTGATGAGCCGCGCTACCTTCATCAAACCGTCAAACGGACAGCTACGGGAGAATTGAAAAAATTCCGCGATTTGTCATTTGCACTCGCAGAGAACATGGATGCTGCTACGGAATTGCGAACGCATTTTCACGTCCCTCTTTTTTTAAACAGTTACGGAAGTCTTCAATCCACGCAGGATGATGTGGTGAAAGTTTTAAAGTTCTTGCAGAAAAATCATGTCACCAATCACCTGGAAGTGGAAACGTACACATGGGATGTGTTGCCTCCGGATTTGAAAAACGACTTGACGGCTTCCATCGTCCGGGAATTGGAGTGGGTGAAGAAAAATCTTGAAGGCTGATGAAAAAAACGTCTGTTTTGAATGTAGCAGGCTTGACTTCCCGGCTGGTGGGAGAGCACACTCCCTTTTTGAAAAAATGGCGGCAGGAAGGAAAATCGGTTTCCATTCAGCCTCCGCTTCCGGCAGTGACATGCACTTCGCAATCAACCTTTCTCACCGGCACAATGCCCAATACACATGGCATTGTGGGCAATGGCTGGTATTTCAGGGAAGAATGTGAAGTGAAATTCTGGAGGCAGTCGAACAAATTGGTGGATAGCAAAAAAATATGGGAGAGTGCGAAGGAGAAAAATCCGGAGTTCACCTGCGCGAATTTGTTTTGGTGGTACAATATGTATTCAACGGTGGACTATTCCGTTACACCCCGACCGCAGTATGCCGCTGACGGAAGAAAATTTCCCGACATCTACACGCAACCTGCCAGCCTGCGTGACACTTTACAGAAAAAACTTGGAACTTTTCCGCTGTTTGACTTCTGGGGACCCAAAACATCCATCCGTTCAAGCCGGTGGATTGCGGAGGCGGCAAAGGTGGTGGAGGAATTATATCACCCGTCTCTCACGCTCATTTACCTGCCGCATTTGGATTACAACCTTCAGCGTTTTGGCAATGATTTTCCCGAAATAGGAAAAGATTTAAGAGAGATTGACTCGGTTTGCGAGGACCTCATCACGTTTTATGAATCAAGAAATACACAAGTACTTGTTATTTCGGAATACGGCATCACCAACGTGAGCCATCCGGTTGCACTCAACAGAATTTTCCGTGAAAACGGATTAATTGCCGTTCGGGAAGAACGGGGGATGGAACTGTTGGATGCTGGTGCCAGCAAGGCTTTTGCCTTGGCTGACCATCAGATTGCCCATGTGTATATAAATGATAAGTCAGAATTAAATCGTGTAAGAAAGATTCTTGAAAACACAAAGGGTGTCGGCTTGATTCTCGGAGAGGATGAAAAACCGAAATTCCAGTTGAACCATCACCGTTCGGGTGAGCTGATTGCCGTAGCAGATAAGGATTCATGGTTTGCCTATTATTATTGGCTTAATGATAACAAAGCTCCTGACTTTGCAAGAACGGTTGACATTCACCGGAAGCCGGGTTATGACCCGGTGGAATTATTTGCCAATCCGGATTTGAGTTTTCTTGCTCTGCGGGCTGGCATGAAGCTTTTGAAAAAACAGTTAGGATTCAGGATGCTGATGGATATAATTCCGCTGAAACCCGAGTTGGTGAAAGGCTCTCACGGCAGGCTGCCTGATGATGATAAAGACGCCCCGATGCTCATCAGCAGTGAGAAATCATGTGTGCCGGATGGAAAAATTGATGGTGCTGAAGTTTTCAATATTCTTCTTACGCATCTTCAGCTCTGATCAACGGCTTTTGGAAAATGACTGAAATAGATGCATCAGCATCCCAATAAAAACAATACCGAGTCCGAGCGATTCCCGCGCCAGTTCAATCTCGATAGTTTTCATTCCGTCTTTGAGGGCAATTCCCTCAAAGTGACCATAAGGAAAAAATGTTACTGCGCCTGAAAATGCGGCAAGAGCCACTGCCGCAATCAACCCCTTGTTGAACCGGTTTCTGAACGCGGAAAAAGAAATGTAAGCCGGGAGCAGATAAGCATAAATCCAAACCAGCCGGTCAGGGTCATTATACTGAACCGCAGCGAACCCGATAAAAAGAAGGGCGAAAGCAAGCGACAGGAAATTCAAGGCGTTTCGCATCTGAAATAAATAATTTTATATGTAATGGGTAAATTAAAACCATTGTTTCCGCATGAAAAACCAGGCAAGCAAAGCCGCAATCAGCAGGGAGCCGGAAAGTATCATAAACACGGCAAGATGGTTGTTCTGCCCGGGAAGGTACACATTCATTCCATAGAAACTGGTAACCAGCGTTGGCACCATCAGCAGAATGGTGACGGACGTAAGACGCCTCATCACAATATTAAGATTGTTTGAAATAATGGAAGCAAAGGCATCCATGGTGCCGTTCAGGATGTTGGTGTAAACATTTGACATATCAAGCGCCTGGCTGTTGTCAACGATGACATCCTGCATGATGTCCTGCAGTTCTTCATCATCCTCGATTTTTAAGAAATCCGTGCGCTGCATTTTCATCATCATCAGCTCGTTGGCGCGAAGGGTTGTCACAAAATAGACCAGGCTTTTTTGCAAGTTCATCAGTTGTGCAAGCTCCTTGTTTCGGGACGAATGGAACAATTCCTCTTCGAATAAGTTTCTCTTGTTGTTGATCTGCTTCAGATAATGAAGGAAGTAGTACACGTTCCTGTCAAGCATCTGGATAACAAAACGGGTACGCGCGGCAGTGTCAAAGTTTTTTACGCGCTTGTTAATAAAGCTGTCAATAACCGGATTCGGGTAGGGGCTGATGGTGAGAATTTTGTCTTCGAGCAGAACGATACCGATGGGGATGGTGACATACAGCGCCTTGTTGTCAGGAAGCAAATTTTTTTCATTAAGCACCGGGGTATTCAGCACAATGAGTTTCACACCATCTTCATATTCGTAACGTGAGCGCTCTTCCAGGTCAATGGAGTCAGTAAGAAAATCGAGGGGGATTTCGAGGTCTTTGCTGAGCTTTTCAAGGTCATCTGTGGTGAAAGGTGGGTAAACGTTTATCCAGCAGTCGCTTTCGGGAGTATCCAGTTTGACCAGCTCCCCGTTTACTTTCTTGAAAATCTCAATCATTCAGTGAATAACAAAAGAGTTGTGGGTTCATAATTGCGCACAAAGATAGCATTGCAGGGCTGCCAATTACAAAGAAGAAGCCTCGAAATAGTCAATTCTTTTTACCGGAAGCAGGTTTGCTCTCCTGAGCATGGATTTTTTCAAGGTTTGATTTTGCAAGAGAAAATTGCGGGAACAGTTCTATTGCTTTTTGAAAATTTTGTTTTGCAACATCCGCCTGGTTTATTTCAAGCGCAATCACTCCGCGCATATTGAAAGCGGCCGCTTTAATCGGCACCTGCTGCGACTCCCCCGTGTTATCAAAAATCGTGACAACCCGCATGCTGTCAGTTGATGCGATAATAGCGTTTAGATTTTCGCTGCATTCGCCATAGCGCTTCAGCATATATTGAAGTGAGGCGATGTTGTACTGATGATAAACGTCTTTGGTAAGAGCGAACAGCCTTTCAAAATTTTCAAGCGCGTCTTTGAGTAAATTGAGATTCTGCTGCGACACTGCAACCAGTTCGAGAATATCGGATTTGTCGGGTTGGACGGAAAGAATTTCTTTCCCCAGAAGGATGACTTGCACATGGCTTCCTGTTTTGTAATAAAGGTACGTGAGCGTGTCTTTCAAACCGGCTTTTTCAGGGTACAAAGTGAGCATGTTGTAGATTGCCTCACGGGCAACGACAAAGTCGCTGTATTTAATGGCATTGTCATAGACGCTTTTGAAATGTTCAAAGAGCTTCTGCCTGGAAAATTCATCTTTAGGCAGCGCTTCGGAGATGATGGCGGATTTTTTCTGAGCGTTTGTCAAATGCATAATAAGTAGCAGTCCTGACATTAACACAATCTTGAGTTTCATGATATTGAATTGATTTATGCTCCGAAAATAGAAAAGGTTAGGAGTTCGTCCTAACCTTTTCTAAAAGGGTGGTTGTTAAAAGTTATTTTGTAAGAATCAATTTTCTGCTATACATCTCATTATCTGCCTTAATAATGGCATAATACGTCCCATCTGCAAGGAGGCTGAAATTGAAATCCAACGTGTTTGTTCCCGCAACAACATGATGGTCGGCATTCGTGATAATCTGACCAAGGGTATTGTAAACCGTCACGTTCAGGTCCTTTTCTTTGTCAGTGATAACGGTAATCCGGCTGTTGTCAGAAGATGGATTCGGGATAAATTCTCCGATGGTGAAAACATTTTGCTTGACAATCATCGCGCTTACGATGTACGTCAAATCAGGAGTGCCGTCAAAGTCAATTTGCTTTAACCGATAGTAGTAAAGCTGATTCGGAACAACCTGATGGTCAGGGAAACCATAAGTCAACGTTGAGGATGAATTCCCGGCACCATCACGCCATCCTATTTGAGTAAAGTTTACTCCATCGGTGCTGCGTAATATTTCGAAACCCATGTTGTTGATTTCAGTTGCCGTAGCCCACTCAACTTGGATATACTTATTGTTTACCGGATATGCCTGCAGATACAGCAGTTCAATTGGCAATCCAGCGCCTGTGCCGCCCGCTAAGCCAAATCTTGAGAAAGTAGTCAAATCCCACGCGGCAATGCTGTCTGTTGCCGCGGCAGCCTGAAACTCACCCGGAAACCACTCGAAAGTATTGCCATCAACATTGACACCATTGCACGGATTACCTGATTGAAAGAAATACGGACTCCAGTTCATACTTGAACTTGGTAATGGCGCAGTACTGGGTGCTTTAATTATTTTCAGGTGAGTTAATCCGGGATTATCCCCGCTTGGGTTAGTTAAATAGTCTATGTCTGGAAAACAATAGAAGTCATACATCCACCCCGTTGCCTTTGTGGTATCATTCGGTTTAATATCCCAATAGCCATATTTCTTCACCATCCAATAAAATTCCAGATATTGCTGGGCGGTGGTGAAGTAACAATCTCCCGAAGTGGTGTATTGAACTGCAATATTGCCAGGATTGTCTATCTCTTTGAATTTTGCAATAAGAGACGTTACCCCCGAGGGGATCACCGCATTGGCAACGGAAGTTCTCAAATCAACACTCGCAGCATTGTAACCCCTGTTAGCTGAACCAATTGGAAAGAGATAATAATTATCGGCTCCCGTGGTAATAGCTCTGCGCAAAGTACCTTCAATGTATCTTGACTTTTCTGTTCCAAAATTGGTATAGCTCGAACCGGAATTTTGCCCCAGTATTGCATTCCCTGCTGTATTGGAAACATAAATTTCCTTTCCTGCAGCGGTGATGATTTTACCTTTTTTCAGAGTAAGTGATTGTGTGATTTCGGTATTGGCATTCAAAGTCATTGCGTTATCTATTTCGCCCCCAACCACCTGCCCGAAATCAAGAATCAAATGGGGAAAAGCAACATTGCTTCCGCTTACCGTATAATCAATATTGGCACCCAGAAACTGCACTTCACCCGTGCCCGTAGTAGTGCCATTGCACACCCAGGTTCCCGTCAGGGCATTAGGTTTAACTTTCACTTTGCCTCGCTGGCTGCCACTGGATTTTATATCCAAGGTACCTGTTGGCTTAATCTCAACATTGCCCTCTACGTAGAGTAAACCGTCTGCTTGGACAGTTACTGTACCCTCAATTGTCAGGTCTTGCGCGTAGAGTAAAAAGGGGAATACAATTGAAAAGAAAAATGAGTAGAAATTTTTCATAAGAGTGGGTTTTATGAAGAGTAACTAACTTTTTTTCTGCAAAAATCACCTGTCTAATTTAAGCATATTCACCTTCAAAAGCAATATCCCCCTTCTTTTTTTCCACATCTGCAAACTTCATACTTTAAGGCTTGAAACAAAGGTAATAAAATCCCGTAACAATTCCCAATAACACCCAAAAAATCTGACCAATGTAGCAAAAAAGTTAAGAGAGTGAAGGAATGAGAATATGGAAGTTGATGACCCTGGCGGGATTGATGATAACCATCTATGCAGGGAAAGCTCAAAACCCCAAACAAGCAAACATCTGGTACTTTGGCTATTATGCCGGGCTCGATTTTACGAACGGCAACCCTGTAGCTCTTACAAATAGCGCCATGTGGGCATCAGAAGGTTCGTGCGTAGCGAGTGACTATTCCGGAAATCTTCAGTTTTATTCCAACGGAGGAGAATACGGCAATCAAACCGGAGCGGTCTGGAATCGCAACCATCAAATCATGCCTAATGGCTACCTGGGAAACCTCTCTGGTTGTGCTAGTTCGATACAGTCATCTCTTGCTTTAAAGAAACCCGGGAGCCCTGCTATTTATTATCTATTTTCTACCGACTGTTACGAAAACGGACTTGAGAAGGGCTTAACCTATTCCATCATTGATATGAGTTTGGAAGGAGGGTTAGGCGATGTGGTGGTTAAAGGCGAGCCGCTCAAAAGCAACGTGAATGAGTCACTTACCTCAGCAGTTCATTCAAATCAAAAGGATTACTGGGTCATCACGCATATAGCCCATACGGATACATTTTATGCTTATCATTTTACCGGCAGCGGAATTGCCGGAGTTGTCAAATCAAAAGCCGGACCTGCAACGAATGAATATGCAGGGGAAATTAAAGTTTCAGCAAATGGAGAAAGGCTTGTTTATTGCGGCTCCTTATTTACAGGTCTTTTTGATTTTGACGCTTCCACAGGCATAGTAAGCAATTATCGTGATTTGAATGTCGGAGGATTTACTGCCAGCTTTTCACCCAACTGTGAACTACTTTATGTGGCGGACTTCATCAACAAAAAAATCTTTCAGTTTGATATGCTTGCTTACAATGTTGCCAATACCAAAGTGCAGGTAGGTTCTTCCGCTACAAGAATCGGTTCGCTGCAAATGGGCCCCGATGGAAAGATTTATGTCGCTATCAGAAACAGTGAATATCTTGGTGTAATTACCCGTCCCAATATCAAAGGTACTGACTGCAATTTTGTTGAAAATGGCATTATCCTGAACGGGAAATTCAGCAACTATGGTCTTCCGAATTTCGCCAACAACGTACTAGGCGAATGCCGCGATTATCCGGAAGAAAACGTTTCGATTTACAACCATGCTCAATTTTTAGTGAATCAAATAGGCCCCAATCAAATCAACCTCGGATGGATGCCATCGCCCGGAGCAACTCAATACCGAATTAGTATGCGAAAAGCCGCTGATGTAGAGTGGGAAACTTTTACAGTTTCATCCGATCATTTGATTGCCGAAAATCTTCAGGAAGCCACCGAATATGAATTCAGAATGGATGCCC
Source organism: Chitinophagales bacterium (assembly GCA_035575215.1). Lineage (GTDB taxonomy): Bacteria > Bacteroidota > Bacteroidia > Chitinophagales > CAIOSU01 > DATLYB01. The sequence goes on along the minus strand of DATLYB010000486.1, from coordinate 3,547 downwards.
TCATTTATCCGAATGCCGTATATGAGTTCATCTATCACCATCAGTTTGATAATGTGGTAAATCAGAAACATGCATCCATCTCTGAGGTATTTAAAGCCAAAACAACCGATGAATTGAATTTCGATGTCTATCCCAATCCGGCTAAGGAAAATGCTTCCATTGATTTTTACCTCAATAAAAATTCTTTTGTTGAAATCATCCTGCTTGATTTAAATGGTAAAATTGTTTTTCAAAGCAATATGGCGGGGAAAAGCGGATTTCAACACGTTGATGTGCCGGTTGATGGTATTCAAAATGGCATCTATCAGGTTTCGTTAAAAAATGAAAATACGTTTCAGAGCAAAAAACTAATCGTAATGAACTGAAGAATTCTATGAGGGTTGGGTTTGGGAAGGGGAGAACCGCTGCGGTTCTCCCCTTCCCATTTTAAACGGCTTCTATACTTTTGTCCCCTCAGATTTGAATTTCTCCTTTGAACACAAATTCAGCTCCTCCTGTCAGCCATATGTTGGTAAAAGCGGTGTCATTTTTCTTCTCAAATGTTACCTGGAATTTTCCTCCGGGCGTATCAAGATGGATAGTTTGTTTTTTTTCTTTTTTCCCAAGTTTCATCGAACCGATTAAAGCCGCTGCGACTACTCCAGTTCCGCAGGAGAGGGTTTCATCCTCCACTCCCCGTTCGTACGTCCTCACTTTGAATTTCAAATCAACCGCTTCCACAAAATTCACATTGATGCCTTCTTTTGCAAATTCACGCTGATAACGGATTCTTTTACCTTCGGCAAATACGTTTACTTTATCAACATTCTTTACAAACTTCACATAGTGAGGCGACCCCGTATTAATGATAAAATCATCACCTGCCGTTTGATAGGAGTTAACATCATTCATTTTCAGCATCACCATTCCGTTTTTCTCTATGATGCCTTCATGCGGGCCATCAATGGCAAGGAAACGCGCCCTTTCATCAATGATTCCCAACTCCCGGGAAAATTTTATTATGCATCTGCCCCCATTGCCGCACATTGTGCTTTCATTACCGTCTGAGTTATAGTATTTCATTTCGAAATCGAAGCCGCTGTTTTTATTTAGAAGGATTAGCCCGTCAGCGCCAACGCCAAATCTCCTGTGGCACAATGCCGCTATTTTTCCGGAGGAAAGATTAGCAATACCCTTCCTGTTATCAATCAGTATGAAATCATTGCCGTTTCCATGATATTTATGAAACTCCACTCTCATTTTTTGTTAACAAGCTGCGGACATAGTGATGTTGAGTGTTAGGCGGTTAATTACTGTTAAAATGATTAAAAAGTGTCAAAATTACAGCACTGTGAATACTATTCACGCATCATTTGTGTTCATATTTGCATTTGAAATTTTCAGGCATTAAAATTGAAGGTTCAAGCAGCAAAATTTAGCAACTAAATTTAAAGCCATGAAAAAAAATGTTTTAATTGTGATTGCGGTGCTAACGGTAGTAATCAGCGTGGCAGCCTCACTTGTTGTTACCCGAATATTTCAGAGAAATACAACTACTGTAATCAGAGAGACACAGCCCACAATGTTTACCAATTACTACCCGGTTTCACCTGATTTATCTCAGCCTGTTGATTTTACCTACGCAGCACGTATTACTACCCGCGGAGTGGTGCACGTCACTTCCAAAGTGCTGCCTAAGAAAAATGATAACTCCTTCTACAATCCATTCAGAGACTTTTTTGGTGATAACTTTTGGGGATGGGGGGCGCCACCCAAAAATTATGAGCCGCAACCTGACATCTCTTCGGGTTCTGGCGTTATCATTTCGCCTGACGGATATATAGTCACTAATAATCACGTCATAAAAAATGCGGATGAAATCGAGGTCATCCTGTATGATAATGAAAAATACACCGCTACCTTAATCGGCAACGACCCTTCGACTGATTTGGCGCTGCTGAAAATTGAAAAGACTGACTTGCCTTATATCGTTTTTGGCAATTCTGATTCATTGGAAGTCGGGGCGTGGGTGCTCGCGGTCGGAAATCCTTTCAATCTTTCGTCCACTGTCACTGCGGGAATAGTCAGCGCCAAAGGCAGAAATATCAATATCCTTGATGGGCAGTCGGCTATTGAGTCCTTTATCCAAACCGATGCCGCGGTGAATCCGGGAAACAGCGGTGGCGCCTTGGTTGATATCAAGGGAAGACTGATTGGCATTAACACCGCCATCGCCTCTCCAACCGGAGCTTATGCAGGTTACTCGTTTGCCGTCCCTTCTAATCTGGTGAAGAAAGTAGTAAGAGATATTAAGGAATATGGTATTGTTCAGAGAGGATTCCTTGGCGTCACCATCCGAAACATTGACTCAGACCTCGCGAAAGAAAATAACCTGAAAGAGATGAGTGGAGTATTTGTTGAAGAAGTGATGGAAGGCAGTGCGGCTGATGAAGCCGGTATTAAACCCAAAGATGTTATTAAGTCCATCAACGGCATCGCAGTGAACAGCTCCCCTCAACTGCAGGAAGTGGTAGCCCAATACAGGCCGGGGGATAAGCTGCATGTCGCATATGTGCGTGATGGCTCTGCTAAAGAAACAACAATTACGCTGAAGAATAAGAACAAGAGCACCGAACTTCTTACAAAATCAAAAATAGAGGTGATTAACCAGCTGGGGATTGAACTGACCCCGCTATCACAAAAAGAAAAAGAAAAGCTGGGCATTAACAGCGGAGTAAAGGTAAGTGGTATTAATGAAGGTAAAATCAAAAGACACACGGACATGCGCGAGGGGTTCATCATCACAAAAATTGACAAACAGCCTGTAAACTCCGCTGACGATGTTGTTAGGATTCTTGAAGGTAGAAAGGGGGGAGTGATGATAGAAGGCATATACCCCGATTATGCCGGAACTTATTATTATGCCTTCGGCATGTAACCTTTCGGTTGGTTCGTCCCGTATCCTTGACGGGATGAGAAGAGGCTGTCTCAAAAGCAGGCAGCCTCTTCTGTTTTTTACATAAAATAAAATATCAATCTCCGCACTTCCTTATCTCCCCTTCCCAACGGGGACATTAACCCGAAATTTCTCCAAATCTTTATCTTTGTCCGCAAACAAAAAAACAGATGAAATTTGTCGTATCCACCAGCGCACTGTTAAAGCAGTTGCAATTGTTAGGCGGAGTAATCGGTACCAGCACGGTGCTGCCTATTCTTGAAGATTTTTTATTTGAGGTAAAGGGGGGCAAGCTCACTGTTTTCTCCACTGATTTGGAAACATCCATGTCAACGGTGGTGGAAGTGGAAGCCAGGGATAAAGGCAAAGCAGCCATCCCCGCTAAAATTTTGATTGACACGCTGAAAAATTTATCCGAACAGCCGCTCACCTTCAATATTGATGAGAGGACGCACGCAGTGGAAATCACGACTGATAATGGCAAATACAAAATGGCAGGAGAAAACGGTGATGACTTTCCGAAGATACCGGTTCCCGAAAATGTTACGCAGGCGGGCATCGTCTCATCCGTATTATCCAATGCCATTTCAAAAACATTATTTGCCGTCAGCA
>DATLYB010000485.1:0-6356 GCA_035575215.1 Chitinophagales bacterium | reverse complement strand
CCGCCACAATGGAAACCGCACTGCTCAACGTGCCGCAGGTGGTGTGCTACAAGGGAAGCGCCCTCTCCTACTGGATTGGCAGGATGCTGGTGAAGGTAAAGTTTATTGCCATGGTGAATCTGATTTGCGGCAGAGAAGTGGTGGCGGAGCTTATTCAGAAAAAGCTAACCATCGAAAACCTGCGCGCTGCCTTAAGCAAAATCTTAGAACACCCGGAACGCGACCGCATATTCTCCGGTTACCGCACGCTGCGCGAAAAGCTTGGCGGACCGGGTGCTTCCATGAGGGTGGCGGAGGCGATGATGAAACGATTGCGGATGGGCGAAAGGGATGATGTGATAATTATGAATCGATGATTCGGGTTCGTTTATCTGTTTGTCATTCACTCAGCTCCTCCCCTTCCGGCACGCTTTGATAGCGGGAGCGCACGAAGTTGCACCAGTCGCAGTCGTTCTCCCCGCAGCCGTTTTTGAATTCGAGGTTCATGATGCTGTTGTACACGTGCACAATCTGGTCTTTCACCATGTTCATGGCGAAGTCGTCAACGGTGATGCGCTCTTTGTGGAACATGCCGTCCTTGTCGGGCTGAATGAAATCAATCTCAGCCGAGGCGAACTTCCAGTCAACGCGCTTGTCGTTCTCAATGAGAATCCGGTAGAACACCGCCTGCCGCCAGTAATCGCCCTCCAGCGGAAGCAGCTTGCTGCGCCCGTTTTTATATTCGCCCGTTTTGTAATCCACCACGTTGGCGAGCTTGCCAACGAACTCCACCTTATCGAGTTGCCCTTTAATGGGCACTCCGTTCACGACCGCGAAAAATTTTCTTTCCGAGGATATGATGGTGTTCCATGAGTTGAGGTAGTAATGGTAATAGGCGGTGAGCGTCTGCTTTCCGAATTCGAGCCTGCGTCTGAACTGGTCAGGGGTGAAGGAATCTTCCTGCCTGTGCATGGAACGTACGAAATCGCTTAGGAATTCGTCAACAGACGGAAACCGCTTGTTATCCTGCATCTTCCTGAAAAGCTGCTCGAGCGCGAAATGCACGGCTGAGCCGAAGGCAAGCGATTCATGCTTGGCGGTGGGCACTTTCAGCACGTATTTAAAATAAAAACTCACCGGGCAGCGCAGGTATTCATTCAGGTGCGTGACACTGAGCGAATAATCTTCCAGCGCCTTGCGGACAGCCGCTTCTTCAGCCAGTTCCAGTTGGGGCGGCTTCTCCTCGGTCATCATCTGCCGATGGAAATTCAGCAGCGCCTCGTCACTCACTTCTATTTTTTGGGGGCGCAGGGCAGTGGAGGTGACAATTTCACCCACGAAGCGGCATTCGGGCTGGTCAACCATGTTCTTGTCAGCGGTGTGGTAGCTGATGTAAAGAAATTTTTTGGCTCGCGTCATTGCCACGTAGAACAGACGCCTTGCTTCCTCCAGCTCATCACCCGCTGCAGCATAATGCTTCACCAGATTATCAGGCAGCTTGTAGCCGCCAGCCGAGCCGCCCTTCTCCCAGGCGTCACGGGTACATCCCATCAGGAATACGTAATCAAATTCCAGCCCTTTAGATGAGTGGGCGGTGAGAAGGTTCACACCGCTTTCGGAATACGAGATTTTGTTGATGGGCAGCTCGATTTCATCATGCTGCATCATTCTGATAATCTCTACCAGCCGGCTTACGGTGATGCGCGGATTCTTTGCACTTTCGCTTTTCACGAAGTTGAAGAAGGTGGTCAGCTCCTGCATGAGCCACATCTTATCAGGCGACTGCATAATATGCCGCAGCACGCCACCTCGCGTTACGATTTTCTCCAGCAGTTGCTGCAGCGTGATGTTTTTCGCTTCGCGAATCCAGTATTCCAAATCTTCGCTCAGCTTTTTGATGGCGCGGAAGCTCTCTTCATCGTTTTCACCGAATAGTTCATTTTTCATCCGGGCAGGAATCTGCCTGATTGCTTCGCGCCACGTTGCCGGGCGGTTGTCGTTTTTCGCCCCCCTGATTTCCAGCGCCAGGCGCGCTATCACCAGCGGATTGATGTTGAAGATGTTAAAATGAAGAATATCAAACAGCAGGTGTTCCCCGCTTTTCGGTGATTTGGTTTCCGCGTCAATGTATTGCAGGATAGTGATGAGGTGGTTCACCAGCGGGGCGTTCAGCACGTTGGCCCTTCGCCTGATGTTTACGGTGACATCGTTCGCCTCAAGGAAACGCGCTAAATCTTCGCCTTGCTTGTGCCTGCGGTAAAGCACTGCAATGCTGCCGGGCGGCACGCCCTCTTCCTTCAGCCGCATGATTTCCTGCGCGATGTGAACGGTTTCGTAATCAACGCTCGGATACTCGCGGATTTCAGGCTCGGCATCGAATGACGCAGTCTCTCCCCGGGCGACAAGGTCTTTGTTCAATCCGGGAATGGCGTTGATGAGCCGTTCGCGGTTACGGCCAATCAGAACCTTTGCGGTATCGAGTATCTTCTGCGATGAGCGGTAATTTTCCGTGATGAGGATGACGGAGGCGCTGTCTTTGAACTGCTCGCGAAACTGCATGATGTTCTGCACGTTGGCGCCCTGGAAGCGGAAGATAGACTGGTCGTCATCGCCCACAACGAAGACGTTCGGCACTTCCCAATAGCCGGTGAGCTGCTGCAAAATCTGATTCTGAATGCCGTTGGTATCCTGGTACTCGTCAACGAGCACGTAGTGATAGCGCTCCTGGTAATTCAGCAGCAAGTCTGTATTTTTATCAAACACATCGCGCATCCACAGGAGCATGTCATCAAAATCATAGCGTTTTTTTTCCATCACCTTTCTGACATAAGCAGGAAACTCGCGGGCAGCAGCTTTCAACTGTTCTATTTTTTCTGCATCCTGTCTGATGGCTGAATGCTTCACATCGCCCGTCTTATAGCCTTTTGTTTTATTGGTGGTTTTGTAGCGGTAATCTTCGCGGTCGGGTAGCGAAGCGATGTACTCATCCGCTTTGGCGCAGATATAGTCGGGCGTCCATCCTTCCCGTTTCATCAGGGAGAACAAGTCACGCATACGCTTGTGCTCAAAGTAGGCGTCACCGCTGATGCGCTTCAGCGGATGGTTCAGGGGAAAGTCGTCAATCATGCTGCGGATAATCTCATTCACTTCCAAATCGGAAATCAATTCCAGGTCATGGATGCCGAACAGGTCAAGATTGTCCTGAATAATGTTGTTGCAGAAGGCATGAAACGTGCTGATGGTGAGCCGGTAAGCTTCCGGACCAATGAACTGCAGCAGTCTTTTACGCATCGCAATCGCACCGGCTTCCGTATAGGTAAGGCACAGGATATTATCGGGCGAGGTGTCTGTATTTTCAAGGATGAAGCCGATGCGTGCGGCAAGGATTTGTGTCTTGCCTGTTCCGGGACCGGCAATCACCAGCACAGGACCTTCAATCGTTTCCACGGCTTTCCGCTGCTCAGGATTAAGCTTTGCGAGCTCCTGCTGAAAGGATTCGCGGTAAGGATTCGATTTTCCCTGCCGGGAAACGTTTTCAACCTGCGAGAATAAATCCATTACTTTTAAAGAAGCGAAAATAGGGAGAAACAAACCGCGAATTCCGAAAAAAAATGAAACTCGTGTTAATTTTTATATCTCAATGACCAATGAAGCTGCCTCGGTGGGGAAACTTCGCGAGGAGAGTTACTTACTCAAATACATTGACTTCTGGCTATACAGCTTCCTGAAATATTCATCTTTCAAATCCTTGATGAACCGGATTGCCTCGCCCGTGGATTTCATTTCGGGACCAAGTTCGACTGTCACTTCCGGGAATTTGCTGAAAGAGAAGACCGGTTCCTTAATCGCATAGCCATCGAGTTGCGGATTGAACGTGAAGTCGCTCAGCTTCTTTTTCCCCAGCATGATTTTGGTTGCGATATTGAGGTACGGGATTTTATACGCCTTAGCGATGAACGGCATTGTGCGTGATGCGCGCGGGTTGGCTTCTATCACATACACTTTGTTGTCTTTTATCGCGAATTGAATGTTGATGAGGCCCTTTATTTTTAGCGCGTTTGCCAACTGGCGCGTGTAGGCTTTCATCGTTTCAATCACTTCTTCCGGCAGGTTGAAGGGCGGCAGCACCGCGCTCGAGTCACCGGAGTGAATGCCTGCCGGCTCGATGTGCTCCATAATCCCCATGATGTGCACTTGCTCGCCATCGCAAATCGCATCAATCTCGGCTTCTTCCGCGCGGTCGAGGAAATGGTCAATCAGAATTTTGTTGTCGGGAAGGTGCTTGAGCAAATTCAAAACGGTGCGCTCCAGCTCTTCATCGTTAATCACGATTCTCATGCGTTGTCCGCCCAGCACATAAGACGGGCGCACGAGCACGGGATAGCCCACTTCCTTTGCTGCAGCCAATGCCTCCTCTGCGCTGTATGCCACGCCATACCGCGGATACGGTATGTTGATTTTTTTCAGCAGGTCGGAGAATGCGCCCCGGTCTTCGGCAATGTCCATGTCGGGGAAAGCGGTGCCGATAATCCTGATTCCGTGCTGATGCAGCTTCTCGGCAAGCTTCAGGGCAGTCTGCCCGCCCAGCTGCACAATGACGCCTTCGGGCTGTTCATGGTCAATCACTTCCCGCAGATGCTCCCAGAACACCGGCTCGAAATACAGCTTGTCGGCTATATCAAAATCCGTGGACACCGTTTCGGGGTTGCAGTTAATCATGATGGCTTCATAGCCGCACTCGCGAATTGCCAGCATGCCATGCACGCAGCAATAATCAAATTCAATCCCCTGCCCGATGCGGTTGGGACCGGAGCCGAGCACGATGATTTTCTTCCGGTTGCTGCGGATGCTTTCGTTCTCCCAATCGAATGTGGAATAGTAGTAAGGCGTCTTTGCTTCAAATTCCGCAGCGCAGGTGTCCACCAGTTTGTAAACACGTTTGATGCTCAGCTTTTTCCTGCGCTCATACACATCGTCTTCCGTCACATCATCGGACACGAGGTTGGCGATTTGCTCATCGGAATAGCCCAGCTGCTTTATTTCAAAAAGAAAATCCTTTGACAGTTCCGTCAGCGTGTGTTTTTTGATTTCATGCTCCACGTGAACAAGATGCTGAATCTGCTGCAGAAACCAGGGGTCAATTTTGGTGAGGTTATGCACGGTTTTCAGCGGCACGCCCAATGCAAACGCCTCTTTTATTTTGAAGATGCGGTCATAGGAAGGATGTTCCAATCCATGCACAATATCGTCAATCTTTGTCCAGGTCTTTTTATCAGCGCCCAGTCCGATGCGGTTGTTTTCCAGCGACTGGCAAGCCTTCTGCACCGCTTCAATAAAACTTCTTCCAATGGCCATCACTTCGCCCACCGACTTCATCTGCAAGCCGAGCGTTTCGTCACAGCCGTAAAACTTGTCGAAATTCCAGCGCGGAATCTTCACCACCGTGTAATCGAGCGCAGGTTCAAAGAATGCCGGTGTGGTTTTGGTAATCGCGTTTTTCAGTTCGTCCAGCGAATAGCCGATTGCCAGCTTGGCAGCAACTTTGGCGATGGGATAGCCCGTTGCTTTTGATGCCAGCGCGGAGGAGCGCGACACGCGCGGGTTGATTTCCACCGCGATAATTTCCTCCGTTTCAGGGTGCAGTGCGAACTGCACGTTGCAGCCTCCGGCAAAGTTGCCCAGCGAGCGCATCATCCGCTTCGCCATGTTGCGCATACGCTGAAACGCAGTATCGGAAAGCGTCATCGCGGGTGCAATCGTAATCGAGTCGCCCGTGTGAATGCCCATCGGGTCCATGTTTTCCACCGTGCAGATAATCGCGATGTTGTCGTTGCAGTCGCGCAGCAGCTCCAGTTCAAACTCTTTCCAGCCGAACACCGCCTGCTCCACCAGCACCTCGTGGGTGGGCGATGCCGACAAACCGCGCTGCAGCTTCTCCTCCAGTTCCTCTTTCTTCAGCACGAAGCTGCCGCCTGTGCCGCCCAGCGTGTAGGAGGGACGTATCACCAGCGGATAACCGATTTCCTGAGCCACCTCTTTGCCTTCCAGAAATGAGTTGGCGATTTTAGATTTCGCTACACCAATACCCAGGTCAATCATCAGCTGGCGAAACCTCTCGCGGTTCTCGGTGCGGTCAATCGCCTCGATGTCCACCCCAATCAGCCGCACGCCAAACTCTTTCCACAAGCCGATTTCATCGGCTTCTTTGCAGAGGTTAAGTGCAGTTTGTCCGCCCATGGTGGGCAACACGGCATCAATCTGCTGCTCCTGCAGAATCTGACGGATGGACTCCACCTCAAGCGGCAGCAGGTAAACATGGTCAGCCGTCACGCTGTCGGTCATTATCGTGGCGGGGTTGCTGTTAATCAGCGTTACTT
>DATLYB010000484.1:0-11744 GCA_035575215.1 Chitinophagales bacterium | reverse complement strand
GAATCAACGCTTACACACCCCTGGGGAGTAGTGTAGGTATAGATGATGCGATGAGTGCCAGTGCCCGCAGTTGATGGGTCAAATATGTTTCCGGATACCGCACCCGAGTAAACCCCTCCGCCCGGTGATGCGGCAAGCGTCACCGGGGCATCATCCGTGCAATAGCTGGATGGATTAACGGTGAAAAAAACGAGGGGCTGGTCGTTCACCGTCACGGTTTGTGTTTCAGAACCGGGACAGCCATTGGGCGCAACGTAGGAATAGATGACAGCGTGCGTGCCTACGCCTGCAATCAACGGGTTGAAGGATGTGGCAACAATTCCCGGTCCGTTGAAAGTGCCGCCAGATGGCGAGCCGATAAGATAAGCCAGCGGGTCGCGTAAACAATAAGATGAATTCAACCCGCTGAAACTAACGGCAGGCGACTGCAGTTCGGTGAGCGTCAACGGCAGCGAAATGGTTTTGCAGCCGTTTGAATTCGTCACCTCAACTGTATAATCTCCGTCCTGGAAGGTAATAAGACTCCCGCTGTTGGTACCCACGTTCGCGCCATTGCGCTTCCATTGATAGGAGCTGATTACCCCGCTTCCGGCAGTAACAACAGCCGTGAGCCGGACGGAATCTCCCGAACAAAAGGTAAGTCCGCCCGAGCTGGTAATCGTGACGGTGGGATTTTGATTCACCACTATAAATTGAGTGGCCGAACAATTGCCTACGGTATAGGTGATGGTGTAAGTGCCGTTGGCGGCAGGAGCTGTGAAGATGTTCCCCGATACTCCCGTTCCTGAAAAGGTTCCGCCCGGTGTGTTGGCAGCAAGCGTGCGTGTTTCTCCTGAGCACATGGCAGCACTGGATGAGGTGATGGTTAATTTCTGGCGGTATTGAAGAATTGCAGAGGTTGCGGAAAAGGTAGTGCAGGAAAAAGAATCAACCAGTACTCTGATTTTTCCCGTCAGCGTAGCCGCCCATTCAAAAGAAGCCCGGTCTGAAGCGCATTCGGAGCCAAAGTCATTATTGTAAAACAGAAAAGCACCGTTCAAATCATAGGCAGTCAGCTCGGTATTGAATGACGAGTTACAGGTACTGAATGTGTAAATGTTGCCCGCTACAACATCGAAAGTGGCATAGGTGCCGCCTCCGATTAACACGGAGCTGAAGGTGTTGCATGGCGGCTGCTGCCCGTCAAACCAGAACTGGTTGTCGTTGGGACATTGTGCGAAACCTGGTATCCCCGGAAGGAGAATTATCGCGGTACAAATGCAGAATTTGGTCACGCGTAGGATTTCTGGAATCATTAGAGAAGGGGCTGTTTGTTAATAAAGTTAATGCTGTCTCCACTAAATAAACGGTTTATTATAAAACTACCAAGCCTTCCACAGCACAAAGAATAGGACACGTACCTTTGAAAACTAAATAATGAAAATCAGAATTGCAAACCGGACTGATGCCGGACAAATGCTGGAGATTTACACGCCCTTCATCACACATTCTGCCGTTTCATTTGAAACAAAAGTGCCGTCAGTAAAAGAATTTGCCATACGAATGAAACACTACATGAAAACTTACCCATGGCTGGTATGCGAGCATGATAATAGGATAATAGGATATGCTTATGCTTCCGGCTATCGCGACCGCAAGGCTTACCAGTGGAGCTGCGAATGTTCGGTCTATGTTCGGGATGATTTTAAACGAAGGGGCATTGCCGGAATTTTGTATTCTGCCTTGCTCGATATTTTGCGCTTGCAGGGATTTATCAACGTATATGCTGTCATCACGTATCCCAATCACCGCAGCATAAAGTTTCATGAAGCTATGGGTTTCAGGGAATTTGCCGTTTTCAGGAAAGTGGGTTATAAATCAGGCAAATGGCATGATGTGAAGTGGTATGGGCTTATGCTGTCAAAACATCGGCTTAAACCAAAGAACCCTAAAAGATTTCGTTTAATCGCCTCCGGCAGCAACGTGGAGCGAATTATTGCTGCCGCAAATAAAAAACTGGAAGAATCAGCTGGCCGACCAGGCTTCGAACCTGGAGTCTTCAGATCCAGAGTCTGACGTGTTGCCAGTTACACCATCGGCCAATTCTCATTACAAAAGTAAGAAAGACTTAGGATTGGTTAATGGGCTTTAAGTTTCCTCAAACAGCGCTGCAATCTTTCTCCGAAGTGAAGCAGGACTGCCTTTGAACTGCGTACTGCGGATTCTCTCCTTCAGCTTTTTCTCAAACTCCACTCTGCCGAAGCACTTCGCGCAATGCTCGATGTGATGCTCGAGTTCCTCTTTTGTCTTTCCTTTCAGAAAGCCGTCAATCAAATCATTGAACGACTTCTCGGCTTCTTCGCAGGTTATTTTCCGGATGTGTTGCTTTTTTGCCATCGCTATCTTTTTTCAAGTACGCGCTTCTTTCCGATTTCCGTTAACTGATTACCGCTTGCCGTTTCTTCTTTCCCGCAGGCACATTCTTTTTCTTTCGATTCTTTTGGAGCACGCGTCCGGATGCCCATCTCCTGCGCTTGCAGCCATAATTTTTGCTGAAGGATGGTTCTGCCGCGCGCTATACGACTCCTCACGGTTCCAATCGGAACGCCAAGTATCCCGGCAATTTCCTGATAGGACAATTCTTCCTTGTCACTCAAAACAAGTGCGACCCGGAACACTTCCGGCAATTCGCTGATTGCCTGCTGAATATCCTCGTCAAGAAATTTTTGCAGCAAAGCCTTTTCTGGCGTTCCATTTTCGGTGAAGCTGCTGGCTTTCACCGCTTCGTAAAGCGAAAAACGTTCCGGCTCATCCTCCTGCTCACCGAGCGGCAGATGCGGAAAGCGTTTTGATTTTCTCCGCTGGTCAATGAATTGGTTGCTGAGAATTCTGAACAGCCACGGTTTCACTTTCGTTTTATCGTGCAAGTTTTCCGCGCTTTCAATTGCCTTCAATACCGTATTCGATACAAGGTCTTCCGCATCCGTTTGATTATGGCAAAGGCTCATCGCATAGCGGTAAAGGTCATCGAGATAATTCAGGATGAACTTTTTCTGCTCATCATGTTTTGCAACCTTGCCGCTCATGGATTTTATTGGAAGATGAAAATTATCAAAAACGGAGAGGTTTGACAAAACGGAAGTCGTCATGCCGGATGATGGCATTGCCGCGCTTGCCAGAAACCATTCAGACGCCATCGTTTAGAAAATTTTCTTCCTTCTCATCCTGAATTGAATCACCAGAGCTGACAGCATGGTCAATACGGCAACGGCAATAATGGCGGTTGTATAGCCGGAGCGGTCCATGACAATGCCTGTTATCAGCGCACCGAACACGTAGCCAGAGTCGCGCCAGAAGCGGAAAACACCAATGCTCTTCGCCCGCTGGATGGGATGGGAGAAATCGGCAACGGCTGCGAGGAACGTAGGATACACCAGTGCTGTGCCCAAGCCCAGCAGCACAGAGATAAACAAATAGAAATAAAAATTGCCGGACCCCGCCATGGCAAACAGCGCCAGCCCCTGCAGCAGCATTCCCCAGAAAAGCAGCGGCTTGCGGCTGAGCTTATCCGAAAGGAAGCCGGTGAAAAGCTGGGTGACGCCCCATACGGCAGGATAAACGGCAACGATGATTCCGATTTGCGCGTAATCAAACCCTTTTGATTTCAGCAGAAGCGGGAACAATCCCCACATCATGCCGTCATTGAGATTGTTCACCAGCCCGGCCTGCGTGACGGAAGAAAGGTTACGGTTTCTGAACGTGGTATCCAGAAACACATTGGCGGAAGGCACCGATGAGGTGGTTTCCGCTTCTTTGCGCACATGTCCTGCCGTGTCTTTCACCAAGAGGATGCTGCTCAGCAAGCCCGCTGCCGACAGCGCAATGCCAAGATAAAACGGCTGCGGGCGCAGTCCGTGAACGGAAGCAATGTATCCGGTAATGAAAGCAACAGTTCCAAGCGAGACATATCCGGCAAATTCATTCAGCCCCATCGCCAGACCGCGGTTGGACGTTCCCACCAAATCAATCTTCATCATCACGGTGGTTGACCAGCAAAGACCCTGATTGATGCCAAGGAAAATGTTGGCGAGCAGAATCCAATTCCACGAACCGGCATAAATGAGGATAAACGGCACCGGCAGGGCAGCCAGCCAGCCCAGCACCAGAATATTTTTTCTGCCGATGCGGTTGGCGAGGCTGCCTGCATAATAGTTGGCAGTGGCTTTGACGACTCCAAACACAATGATGAAGGAAAGAATTGCTGTGGTGAATTCAAGATGAAAGACCTGCCGTCCCAGCTCAGGCACCAGCGTGCGCTCAATGCCCAGCATAGCACCCACGAAGCCGTTGATAATGACGAGCAGCGTGAACTGCCGCCAGTTTGCTTTCAAGCCGAGCTGTGCGGTAGTCAGCTTCACCCCTGCTCCCTCTCCGACAGAGACGGGAGGGCGCAGGTTATCACTTTGAATAGCCATTTTTTATTTGACCGTTTTTTTGATTTGAAATACAGCCGGCAATATCGCTGAACTCCATTCAAGGGGTGAGGCTGGCGAACTTCTTAGTGGCAGCTCCTAAATCGTATGCCCGATAGCCGCTGCTTTCCAGAATGCTCGCAGCGATGGCGCCACGCGTGCCGCCCGCGCAATGCGTCACCACAGGACGGTCAGAAGGGATTTCATTCAGTCGTTCCCTGAGATGCTGAAGAGGCAGGTGGATGCTTGCTTCAAAAATTTTTCCTTCCCTGACTTCAGCAGGATTGCGCACATCAATAATGATGTATTGATTCGGGTGAGAAGCAAAATCTGAAACGTTCAACGGTTCACTTTTTACCATTTTTCCATCCAGCGGGAGCCATCCCTTGAAATTGGATTCATACCCGATGTTTACGATACGCTCAGACAGCTGTGCAAGTGTTTCATTGTCATATCCGGCAAGCACAAACTCTTCTTCCGGAGAAATCAGCGTTCCCACCCATGTTTCAAATTTCGTGTCGTCAGGGATGTTGAGAGAGCCGGGCAGATGACTTTTCCTGAAATCCTCGGGGAGCCGGCTGTCAATCACGGTGAATGAATTTTTGTTCACGGCATATTTGCTTACCGATTCCACCGCTTCGCGGAATGTCATCAGCTCTTTCTTTCTGTTTGCCGTCACGCTGTGCGGAAAATATTTTGGCGCGGGCGGCAGGTCGGTGAGAAGAATTTCAACGAAAGCATCTTCGCTCATGGGTTGCAGCGAAGTGTTGGTCAATCGTTCAGCGCCAATGGTAGTGGAGTTTTGCGGATGGATATACTTGCCGCACAAGCTGCCTGCACCATGCGCAGGATAGACGAGCACCCGGTCGGGCAGGGTGAGCAGTTTTTCATGGACTGAGTGATAGAGCTGCCTTGCTGACTTTTCGCGCGTGGCATCACGCGTGAAGGTGGTTTCGCGCAAATCGGGTCTGCCCACATCGCCTATAAATAATGTATCACCCGAAAACACCGCTACGGGCTCTTCATGAGCATCATTCAGCAGAATGCAGATGCTGTCGGGCGAATGACCGGGAGTGGAAATCGCTTTCAGGGAAATGCCGCCCAGTTTCAAAGGGAGTGCGTGGTCATCAAAGGGATGAAACTCAAACTCGGGCTGTGCAGCCGGATGAATGAAAATACCCGCTCCTGTTGTGCGTGCCATTTCCACATGGCTGCTCACAAAATCGGCATGGAGATGCGTCTCAATCACGGCAACAATCTGAGCCGCATGTTGTTTGGCGAAATCGTAATACGGCAGGGGATTGCGCGCAGGGTCAATCAGGGCCGCCTTGCCGTCATGCAGGATGGCATAGGAGAAGTGCGACAGATAGTTGTCTTCGAATTGACGGATAAGCATCGAGATTTCAGGGTTTAGCAAATACCGATGGAAATGACGAAGGACATTCGGTAATAGTTCCCGAAATCCAATGCCACGAAGTAGTCCAAATCAAGCAGCAAAGAAATTGGGACTATTCTATCTTATCGAACAGCTTACGAACCCCTAATTTTCTCAGCGAGCCTTTGATGAAATTCTTCGCGCTTTCTTTCAGGATGGTTTGTGTTTTTTTAAGCCCGCCTTCGCTGGGACGCGATTTGAAAATCGTATCGTGATATTTCACTTTTTCCTTTTGGGTGATAGGCGTATAGAAATAGGCAAAGAAAGAATTCCGGAACACGTTTTCGGGCACATTGATTTTCGAATAACCGTGATAGGATATGTCGCTGGTGGCGAAAATGACACATCGGTTGAAGGAAGGCAGGTAGGCTGCCATGCAATTTTTCACTTCCTTGTCCCACAGTTCCAGCTTTCCGCCATAGCTTTCCTTCCAGTCTTTGTTCAGGAAAAAAAGCAGGTTCAGCCTGCGGTGGATATTCAGCACGGGATGAACACTGAAGTCCACATGAACATCCAAAAAACTTCCGTTGGCGCCTTGGTGCACACCCGTTCCGCGATGGTCATCGGGAAGAATTAATCCCTTAATGCCGGTTACCTTTTCAAGAAATCCAATAAACTCAGGGGAGCCGAGCGCGCTGCGCAGCATTCTGAAACTTTCATGGTACAATTCGAAGTTGGAGCCTTCCGATTTCTGCTCGTTCAATCCCTTGTAATGCCTGCGCATGTCTTCCTTTTTGGGAAAATTGGCAGCCAGCGTATGGGCGAATGCCTCATCGAGCAAGCCGTCAATCTGAATATGCGGATAGGGTTTTGCATGGATAAATTGCCGGTGCAACGCATCTGCCGATGCGGGCTGAAAGAAATTTTCATTAAAAACTTTCATAGCTGATTCTTGACTTGATGATTCATTGACTAAAAAATTTGCCCCCGTACTCGATATGAGCACCCTTTACATGGAACTACTTCCTCATCACGCAGAAAAAATCAAAACAGGCGTCATCCGCGGGCTTCAAAGAAAAATCAGCAGTCGTGATTTCAGTAGCCAATCCGTTGCTGTTTTCCTTCAGCTTGTTGCGGTTGATACGGTTCAAAATATCATAAGGCACCTGCAACAGGGTGCGCGGCAACCGGTATTGCAGATTGAAAATATCCCACCGCGTAATTTTTCTCACTGATTCTTTATTTCTTTCGTAATAGCGGTTGACTTTTTCATCGCCATAGACGCCCATCAGATTCACTTCACGGAACTTCCGTCTGATTAAGCTCAGCAGTTCGTCCTTTGTGTATTCCCGGACGTGCCATGGATTGCGGGTGAGTGACATTTTGATGTTGGGCGTTGAGATAATCCCCGTGCCGCCCGGCTTGAGCACGCGGTAAATTTCATCCACAAACATTTTGTCATCCTCAATATGCTCAATCACCTGGAGACTCACCAAACTATCATAGCGGCTGCTTTCAACTCCAGTGAACGGGGGAACGCTGCCGGTGATAAGCGTCAGTTCCGGAAACTTTTCTTTCAAGCTCGATATCACCAGTTCATTCCTGTCAATGGCAGTGTACGTCCTGCATTTTGAAAGCAGCAATTCCAAGCCTCTTCCCTGTCCGCATCCGATTTCGAGCAAGTCGCCATTCACGTAATCACACGCTTTTTCATAAGCAAACAACAACCGCTGGTGAATGGGATTATCGGAAGCAAGGGAAGCTGAAGTGATTTCTGTTGTGCTGACGGACATTGTTTTTTTACACGTCTTTGCAAAGATAGATATAATCACACTTGTCATTTTTGTTATTCAACCAATACCAAAACTTCTGCTTGAGACACTCTCTAACTTTATCTATCTTTACCCATCAGTAATTAAAAATTTATGAGCAGAGAGAAAGGTTACAAATGTTCCTTCTGCGGAAGAAGCAAGGAAGAAACCAACATCCTCATTGCAGGAATCGAGGGGCATATCTGCGAAAACTGCATCGCACAGGCACAGCAGATTATGGACGAAGAGCTTTACCAGCAGAATAAAAAGTTTTTCTTCAACCTTCCCAAAACCATCAAGCCAAAGGAAATCTTCAAGTTCCTGAATGATTACGTTATCGGTCAGGAGGAAGCAAAAAAGATTCTGTCCGTGGCTGTTTATAATCATTACAAGCGCCTGAATCAGCGCACCGATGATGACGTGGAGATTGAAAAATCAAACATCATCATGGTGGGCGAAACGGGCACCGGCAAAACACTGCTTGCCCGCACGATAGCGCGTTTTTTGAATGTGCCGTTTGCCATTGTTGACGCGACTGTTTTCACGGAAGCCGGCTATGTGGGCGAAGATGTGGAGAGCATTCTCACCCGGCTGCTGCAAATCTGCAACTATGATGCGAAGATGGCTGAGAAAGGCATCGTTTATATTGATGAGATTGACAAGATTGCACGCAAAGGCGACAACCCCTCCATCACGCGTGACGTATCGGGCGAGGGCGTGCAGCAGGCCCTGCTGAAACTGCTGGAAGGCTCGGAAGTGTTTGTTCCCCCTCAAGGCGGGAGAAAACATCCCGAACAGAAGATGATTAAGATTAACACGCGCAACATTCTGTTCATCTGCGGTGGCGCATTTGACGGCATTGATAAAATTATCCAGCACCGGTTGCAAACGCGCGCCATTGGCTTTAAGACAGAAGCTAAAGAAAGAGTGCAGCACGACAACCTGCTGCAATACATCAGCCCCAAAGATTTAAAATCATTCGGCTTGATTCCTGAACTTATCGGCAGGCTGCCGGTGCTCGCGTATCTCAATCCGCTGGACAAGAAGGCGCTTCGCGCCATCCTCACCGACCCGAAAAATGCGCTCATTCGCCAGTACCAGAAACTGATGCAATTAGAAGGGGTTGAGCTCACTTTCGAAGAAGAAGCGCTGGATTACATCGTGGACATGGCGTATGAATTCAAATTGGGCGCACGCGGATTACGCTCCATCTGCGAAAATATCATGACTGACGCCATGTTCGAACTGCCATCTCAAAAAGATGTGCGCTCATTTTCGGTAACGCCTGAATTCTGCATTGAGAAGATGAGCCGGGAACGGGTGAACAGGCTGAAGGTGGCGTAAAGAGCATCTCGGCTTCTGTCCTTTGCTTATAGCTCAGCGAAAAAATATCATTTCGCCTCCAATCGCTTCTTTCAAAGGCTTTCCCATCTCTGTTTGCCGTATCTTTGCGTTATGAATTTTTCGAAAGAAGAAATCCATCAAGCGCTGCGGAAGGTCAACGACCCTGATTTGAAACGAGATATCGTGTCGCTGGGAATGGTGGAAAATATTGTGCTGAAGGAAAATGAAATTGAATTCACGCTTGTGCTCACCACTCCGGCTTGTCCGCTGAAAGAGGAACTGCGCAAATCCTGCGAAGAGGCGCTTCACCGCTTTGTGGATGCCGGGGTAAGGGTAAAAGTAAATTTCGAATCGCGCATCACTTCAAGAAGAAAAGATGCGAAGGAAAT
The DNA here is from genome assembly GCA_035575215.1 of Chitinophagales bacterium. Lineage (GTDB taxonomy): Bacteria > Bacteroidota > Bacteroidia > Chitinophagales > CAIOSU01 > DATLYB01. Next base: position 2,374 of record DATLYB010000484.1, on the reverse strand, counting down.
TGTCCCTGACGTGAAGAACATCATCTGCATTGCATCGGGGAAGGGCGGTGTCGGAAAATCAACCATCGCGGTAAACCTTGCGCTGGCTCTCGCAAAGAACGGCAGCAAGGTGGGATTGATAGACGCAGACATTTACGGACCCTCCGTGCCCGTGATGCTGGGAATCAAAGGCAGGCGTCCGGAGGTCAGGCAGGTGAACGGCAAGCCGATGATGATTCCGCTGGAACACTACGGAATTAAAGCACTCTCAATCGGAATGCTGGTGGACGAGCATCAGGCGGTGGTGTGGCGCGGACCGATGGTTTCAAGCGCGCTGCGTCAATTCTTTACTGACTGCCTGTGGGGCGAGTTGGATTATCTCATTCTCGACCTGCCTCCGGGCACAGGTGACATTCACCTTACTCTGGTGCAAACCGTCCCCGTCACAGGAGCCATTGTAGTTACCACTCCGCAGGAAGTGGCGCTGGCGGATGTAAGGAAGGCAATCGGGATGTTCCGTATGCCGGCTATCAATGTGCCTGTAATCGGCATTGTTGAAAATATGTCCTATTTCACTCCGCGCGAATTGCCGGAAAACAAGTATTACATCTTCGGCAAAGGAGGAGGCAGAAAGGTGGCGGAGGAATTCGGCTTGCCGCTTTTAGGACAAATTCCCATCGTGCAGAGCATCTGCGAAGGAGGTGACTCCGGCTTGCCTGCTGTGCTGGGAGATGACATGATTTCAAAATATGCTTTTCAGGAATTTGCCAATAACAGCGAACGTTACATTGCAATCAGAAACTCAACCATCGAAGCTACCCAACCGGTGGAAGTGATGGCATAAAAGACAGTATGACCAAAAACGCACTCTGGAATAAGGTTGACCATTCTCTTAATACCATCCGTCCCTACCTTCAGCAGGATGGTGGAAATGTAGAGATTGTGGAAATCACCGAGGATATGGTGGTGAAGCTGCGTTTGGTGGGAGCATGTGAAGCCTGCCCTCAAAGTTTCATGACCATAAAAACCGGAATCGAAGAATCCATCAGACGCGATGTGCCTCAGGTAAAAGCCATTGAGGCTGTTAATGCATAAAAAAGCGAATCCCTTAACCTTTGTCAGATTATCAGCATCGCATCCCCGTAAGTGAAGAATTTATACTTGTGTTTCATTGCTACCTTGTAGGCCTCCATCGTCAGGTCGTAGCCGGCAAAAGCGGCTACCATGATTAGAAGGCTTGACTTGGGCAGGTGGAAGTTGGTGATTAATGCAGTAGGAATAGCGAAATCATAAGGCGGATGAATGAACAGGTTGGTCCACCCTTCCATAGGCTTCATGAATTTATCGGCTGAGATTGCCGTTTCAACGGCACGCACCACCGTGGTTCCCACCGCGCATATTTTTTTGTGATTCACCTTGGCACGGTTAACCATGTTGACCGCTTTTTCATCCACCTTGAAATATTCCGCATCCATCTTGTGCTTCGACAAGTCCTCCACATCAATTGTGCGGAAGGTTCCCAATCCCACATGCAGTGTGATTTCGGCAAACTCCACGCCTTTTATCTGCATGCGCTTTGTCAGCTCTTTGCTGAAATGCAAGCCGGCAGTAGGCGCAGCTACGGCTCCTTCCTCTTTCGCAAAAACGGTTTGATAGCGTTCTTTGTCAAGCGGCTCCGGTTTCCTTTTAATATATTTGGGAAGCGGGGTTTCTCCCATCTCGTAAAGCTGCTTCTTGAATTCATCCGGGTCGCCCTCATGGAGAAAACGAATAGTTCTGCCCCGTGAGGTGGTGTTGTCAACTACTTCAGCCACCAGAAATTCGTCATTGCCGAAATAGAGCTTGTTGCCTACCCTGATTTTCCGGGCGGGGTCCACCAATACATCCCACAATTTCATCTCGTGGTTCAGCTCACGCAGCAAAAACACTTCAATTTTTGCTCCCGTCTTTTCCTTCCTCCCGTAAAGCCTTGCCGGAAAAACCTTCGTGTTGTTCACTATCATTACATCCCCCTCGCCAAAGTAATGGATGATGTCTTTGAAAACCTTGTGCTCAAATTTTCCCGTTTTCCGGTCAACCACCATCAGTTTGCATTCGTCACGCTGTTTCGAAGGATATTGAGCAAGCAAATCATGCGGCAGATGATAGTGGAACTGCGATAGTTTCATACAGGGGATATTTTTAAGGTGCAAAAGTAAACTTTTTATACAGTAGGGAGTTAGAAGTGCATTTGTCATGACGGAGTTAACCCCGGGCATCTTTGGCTAAGTCCCATTTTGAGGTGCTGAGTTAACTTGCCATGCCAAAACATGAAGCAGGAACTTACCCATACGATGACATCCATGCTGGTGCCGGAAGAGATTCTACAGCATTTTGAACTGGTCAGTATAGAGGA
>DATLYB010000483.1:0-3074 GCA_035575215.1 Chitinophagales bacterium | reverse complement strand
CGACCACGTGCTCGAATTGAAAACAATTCTGAGTGACGGCAGTGACGCGGTTTTTACAACAATCAGCCATAATGAGTTTGAAGAAAAATGCAAAGGCGACAAGCTTGAAAACCAGCTCTACCGGCAAATCAAAGACGCATTAAGCAAACCCGAATTGCAGCTGGAAATTCGCAAGGAATTTCCCAAGCCGGAGATTCACAGACGCAACACAGGGTATGCAGTGGATATCTTGCTTGAAACATCTCCGTTCACTCCCGGGAAGCCGAATTTCAATTTCTGCAAGCTGCTGGCAGGTTCTGAAGGGACGCTGGCTTTTATCACCGAAATAAAACTCAACTGCGTTCCGCTTCCGCCAAAAGAGCAACTGCTTGTGTGCATCCACTTTAACGATGTAGATGAGTCTTTGCGGGCGGTGCTGATAGCACGAAAGTACAAGCCGAGAGCCATCGAGCTGATGGATAAAATCATTCTCGACTGCACGAAAGAAAATTTGGAACAGCGAAAAAACCGCTTCTTCCTGCAGGGCGACCCGGGCGCGATTCTGATTGTTGAATTTGGCGCAGATGTCCGGGAAGAAATAGAGCAGGCTTCCAATCAAATGATTGAAGACCTGAACCAGCAAGGCTTGGGTATTCATTTTCCGAAAGTGTATCCGCCTGACACCAACCGGGTGTGGAAGCTGCGGGAAGCGGGACTCGGCTCGCTCTCCAATGTGAAAGGCGACCGCAAGCCCGTTGCGGTGATTGAGGATACAGCGGTGCGGGTGGAGGAGTTGCCGCAGTACATCAGCGAGTTTTCGAAAATGATGGAAGCGTTCGGTCAGAAGCCGGTTTATTATGCGCATGCGGGCGCTGGTGAGCTGCACATCCGTCCCATTCTGAATCTTAAGGACAGGGAGGATGTCAGGCAGTTCAGGGAGATAGCCACCGCTTCCGCGAAGCTGGTGAAAAAATATGGCGGCTCGCTGAGCGGTGAGCACGGGGATGGGCGTGTCCGCGCTGAATTTATTCCGCTGATGGTTGGAGAAAAAAATTATCAGTTGCTGAGGCGCATCAAGCAAACATGGGACCCGAACAACATTTTCAATCCAGGAAAAATCGTGGATGCCCCACCGATGAACACCTTTCTGCGCTACGATGCAGGACAACAAACACCGCAGTTCCAAACCCTGCTCGATTTTTCGGATTCGGGTGACATCCTCCGCGCTGCAGAAAGGTGCAATGGTGCTGGCGACTGCCGCAAGCTTGCCTTCGCGGGCGGAACGATGTGCCCCAGCTATATGGCAACGCGCAATGAGAAGGACACCACCCGCGCACGTGCTAATGTGTTGCGCGAGTTCCTGACGCGCTCCACCAAACCGAATCGCTTTGACAACAAGGAGATTTATGATGTGATGGACTTATGCCTCTCGTGCAAAGGCTGCAAGTCGGAATGTCCTTCGAATGTGGACATGGCTGCGCTGAAAGCGGAGTTTCTGCATCACTACTACAAATCGAACAAAATTTCTTTCCGCACCAAAGCGATTGCAAGCATTGCATCGTTGAACAGACTCGCTGCATTTGCTCCCGCATTCAGCAACTTCATAATGACGAATGCGGCAACAGGCGCCCTGATGAAAAAGGCACTGGGCATTGCGGTATCCCGTTCATTACCTCTGCTGCATGCCTTCACGCTCAAAGCTTGGTTTCGGAAAAATGCACAACGCCTCAAACCCGATAAGCCGCTCAAAAAAGTCTATTTCTTCTGTGATGAATTCTCTAATTACAATGATGTGGAAGCAGGGATGAAAGCCATTGAACTGTTAAGCAGATTGAATTATGAAGTGCTCATACCGGAACATGCTGAAAGCGGACGGGCTTACATTTCTAAAGGCATGCTTCCGCAAGCCAAAAAGTTAGCTGACAAAAATGTGGGGTTGTTGAAGAATATTGTTACAAACGATTCGCCTTTGCTTGGCATAGAGCCTTCCGCGCTGCTGAGTTTCCGCGATGAATATCCGAGAATAGTGAGCAGCCATTTGAAAGAATCAGCAAGGCAGCTTCAGCAGCATGTTTTTCTTATTGATGAGTTCCTTTCTGCTGAAATTCAATCAGGAAACATCAGCCGTGACTCATTTACAAAAGACACCGGAAAAATCCTGCTTCACGGGCATTGTCATCAAAAGGCGTTGAGCAATCTGGAGCACACGGTGAGGATGCTGTCGCTGCCGCAGAACTACAAAGTGGAGGTGATTCCATCCGGATGCTGCGGCATGGCGGGCTCATTCGGCTATGAAGCCGAGCATTATGATGTTTCAATGAAAATCGGAGAAATGATTTTATTCCCCGCAGTGAGAAAAGCAGATAAGCATGTCATTATTGCCGCACCGGGAACGAGCTGCAGGCACCAGATTTGGGACGGGACAAGAATGAAAGCCAGACATCCTGTTGAGATTTTATGGAGGGCGTTATTGTGATACAACCAGCACCAGCTCTAAAATATTCTTCGCTCCATTATCTTCCTGCTCAAGGACAAGTCTGTCGGGCTTCAATTCAATGATTTTCGATACGGTGGCTTTCCCGTTTTCATCCGTGGTGGTAAGTGTCATCTTTTTCCGGTTGAACGTCCAGGTTCCTTTTTGAATCGTTCCTGCCAGGTCAAAATTGTACGTGCCGTCTTTATTAAATTTTAACCGGGCACGCTTCTCAAAATTTTTGAAAACTTCCAGATGCTCGGGTGAGCTTGAAAAATCCACACCGGGCTGAAGCTTTTCCACCCTCCATTCATTCACTAAGTAGTTCTTCGGAGCGTTACAGGTGCAAAAAGTTACGAGGATTTGCACACCGAAAAATCCCCAACTCCATTTTTTGAAAACCGTATAAATCATCGAACCGGTATTCACAAAGATAGAGATGAATTACAAAACATTTACCGGGAACATCGTACACAACGGCATTTTTATTGTTTTCATCAGAACTGCCGTGTTGCTTAGCCTGTTTTTTCTTCTCACTTCTCAGCGTGGGTATTCGCAAGGCAAGATTATTACCGTGGATGGTCGCGAAGCGCTTTTATTCCCAAGCGGGAAGTGGAAATTT
>DATLYB010000482.1:0-12917 GCA_035575215.1 Chitinophagales bacterium | reverse complement strand
AATTCATCCTGGAAAACATCTGTGTGGGTGTGCCCTTTCTGGAAGCCACGCTGGCTTACAATCTCTTTGCCTTCAGCAGGAGATTTCATTTGTTCACCGACAAGCATCTTACCGTGCATATCGGGTTGGAAGTGATGCCCCAAAGGGATAGGGAATATCATGGCTTTAATCATTTGGAATTTAAAAAGATTTACAAACAGTTGCGACCGTATCTGACTCCTGAAAAACTTCCTTATTCCGAGTTGCCCTTATACCGGAGGATGATTAAATGGACGTTGAATCCTGCTGTTTTTATTCTGCCCAACCTTCAGATAGAAGTGGAAGGAAGCTGGAATAAAATAAAATTTATGCTGAATGAAATCAGGTGGAGATGGCTTGCCAGGTAGCCGTTAAATTGCAGCGGTGTCTGTTGAAAAATCCACCGTTTCCACTCTCTGCAAACGGCTATCTTCGCTCCGATTTTTATCAATAAAAATTTTTCATTCTCTGAACATGAATTTCCCGGGCGGGTTGCTTTGCATCTTTCTTACTGCCGTGTCTTTTTTTTCATTTGCCCAAACCGGCACCATCCGCGGGTTTCTTTATTCCAAAGAAACAGGTGAGCCCGTGCTTTTCACTACCGTTTATCTGGAAGGAACCGGCTTCGGCTCCACAACAGACCATAATGGATTTTTCTCCATTGCAAAAGTGCCAGTGGGCGACTATACACTCGCTGTGAGGTCAATCGAGTATGATTCAGTGAAAGTGCAGGTGAGTGTGAAGGAAAACCAGATAGTAACCAAGTCGCTCTACCTCGAGAAGCGCACGGTGAAGATTCGCGAGGTGGATGTATCAGCCAGGAGGGAAGAGGCAAAATCAAATCCGCAGGTGTCAACCGTCAAGGTGACGCCCAAAGACATCGAGCTGATTCCATCGGTGGGTGGCGAGCCGGATATCGCACAGTTCCTGCAAATCATTCCCGGAGTGATTTTCACGGGCGACCAGGGCGGGCAATTGTACGTGCGCGGTGGCGCGCCCGTACAGACAAAAGTGCTGCTCGATGGCGTAACGGTCTATAATCCGTTCCACTCCATTGGCTTGTATTCCGTGTTTGAAACGGACATCATCAAAAGCGTGGATGTTTATACAGGCGGCTTTAATGCCGAATATGGCGACCGCCTCTCAGCCGTGATTGACATCAAGACGCGTGACGGAAATAAAAACCGCCTGGCAGGAAAAGTTTCAGCCAACCCGTTTCTGGCGAAAGGAATTCTGGAAGGACCGCTGATGAAGCTGAAAGAAACCGGCAGCAGCATCTCATTCCTTCTCAACACTAAAATTTCTTATCTGGATAAAACTTCCCCGAAGCTGTATTCCTATGTGGATGAAGACGGCATCCCCTTCAGTTTCCGCGACTATTACGGAAAAATTTCGTTCAATACCGGCAGCGGCTCCAAGCTGAACCTCTTTGGCTTCCGCTTCAATGATAAAGCCATGCTGAACAATGTTTCCGATTTCGAGTGGAAATCGCTGGGCATCGGAAGCAACTTCGTAATCGTACCCGGTCAATCAAAAGTGATTATCTCCGGTGATTTTGCCTATTCCAGTTATGATATTGAACTGCAGGAAGACGATGGTAAGCCGCGCACAAGCTCCGTGGGAGGTTTTACGCTTGACATGGCTTTCAATTATTTCATCAAAAACGGAGAGTTCAAATACGGTTTTGATGTAAACGGGTTCAAAACCGTTTTCGAATTTTATAACCCACTGGGGCTGCAAGTTGACCAAAACCAAAACACCACGGAGCTGGGAGCATTTTTCAGGTACAAAAAACTCATCGGCAAGCTGGTGATTGAGCCGAGTCTTCGCGTGCAGTATTATGGTTCACTCTCCAAGATTTCATTGGAGCCGAGGGTGGGCGCAAAATTCAACGTTACGGACAACATAAGGCTGAAGCTGGCGGGCGGAAGGTATTCGCAGAATCTCATCAGCGGTAAGCCTGACAAGGACGTGGTGAATTTGTTCACGTCATTTTTATCAGGACCGGAAGAAACGCTTTACGATGCATCGGGACAGGAGGCGAAAAATAATCTGCAGATAGCTTATCATGCAATTGGGGGGGTGGAATACAACCTCACCAAAACGCTTGAACTCAATATCGAACCTTATTACAAATACTTCTACCGCCTCATTGACATCAACCGCAACAAGCTGTACCCGCAAGACCCGGATTTCATGACTGAAAACGGTGACGCTTATGGGCTGGACGTTCTGCTGAAATACGATTTCAAAAAGTTTTACATCTGGGCAGCATATTCACTCGGTTATGTGCGTCATACTGATGGGGCGCAAACCTATTATCCGCATTACGACCGCAGGCATAATGTGAATCTTGTAACGTCCTGCCGCTTCGGCAGAAAGCCGCTGTGGGAAGCCAGCGCGCGCTGGAATTTCGGCTCAGGGTTTCCCTTCACACGCACGCAGGCTTTCTATCCCGATTTCGGAACAATTTTTTATCAGCAGGGAATCAATACCGATTATATTACTGCCAACACACCAAACCCAAACGACATCGGCATCGTGTATGAAGACGATTTGAACGCAGGACGCCTTCCAGCCTATCATCGCCTTGACTTCTCCCTGAAATCCTCGTTTGTTTTCTCCGAAAGAATATCGCTGGATATTATTGCGAGCGTAACTAACGTTTATAACCGCAATAACATTTTTTATTTCGACAGAATCAGATATGAACGGGTTGACCAGTTCCCGGTGCTGCCAAGCTTCGGGGCGGCTCTTTCGTTTTGAATTTGAAGAATTAAATGAAGAGAGAAACTTGCTGTAAAAATTCCCCCTGGCGGGAATGCATGAAGCTTATGCAAAAGGGGATAGCTTGTATGCAGGAGGATGACCACTTGCACACAAGCACAAGCGGACGCTTCGAAGTCGCAGGTTCCGCATTGATGATAGTTTTTGGCATTTTATTTTTTACAACTCTTTCCGCTCAGGAATCTCTCATCTATGATGACCCGCTGCAGTCTTACAAAAAGGGATTGGAATTGTTCAGCCAGAAAAATTATGTCACCGCAAAAAAACTTTTTCAGCAGGCAATAGATGCCCCGGCAAACGTGCTGAGCAATGAAAACCAAACCATCAAGAAAAATGCGCGGTTTTATGCGGCATTCTGCGCGCTGGAGTTGTTTCAGCCCGATGCGGAGAAGCTGCTGCTTGAGATGGTAGAAGTGTATGACGAGCCGCCCCTGAAAAGGCTGGCTTACTACTATCTCGGCAAATATTACTTCCGGGAAAAAAATTATGGCGATGCCATCAAATGGTTTGAAAAAGTTGAGACGCTCGACCTGAACAACGAGACCATTGCCGAATACAAATTTCAACTGGCGTACTGCTACTTCTTCAAAAAGAAACTGGATGAAGCCGGACGCCTGTTCAAGGAAGTAAGGAATATCAAAAACAAGTACTACTATCCTGCTAATTATTACTACGGGTACATTGCCTTTGAAAACAAAGAATTTGACGAAGCCCTCGAAAGCTTCGAGCGCATTAAGGATTCAAAGGCATACGCCAAAATCCTTCCGTACTATATCAGCGAGATATACTATTTCAAAAAGCAGTACACCGAACTGGTGAAATATCTTTCGCCCATCCTCAGCGACACGCTGAAATACTATGCCGAACTGAATCAGATTCTCGGCCAGGCATACTTCGAGCAGGGCAAGTATGAGAAAGCGGTCAAGCCGCTCACGGTTTACATTACCCAGTCAGGCAAAGTGCGGAAGGAGGATGTTTATCAATTAGGTTACGCGCATTACAAAAATGGCGATTACGCGGAAGCTGTTCTCCAGTTTGAGCAGCTCGTAAATCAGAAAGACACCATCGGACAACATGCCCTTTACCTTCTGGGCGATTGTTATATGCGTGCCGGCAATAAGTCCAACGCCTACAACGCCTTTCAGCGCGCCTCACAAATGAATTTTGACCCCTTTGTTACCGAGAACGCATTGTTCAATCATGCGAAGCTGTCCTATGAGCTGGGTTACGAAACCGAAGCCATCAAAGCCTTTCAGGAATATATTGACAAGTATGACAACCAGGAAAATGCGGAAGAGGCAAAAGAGCTGCTGACGGAATTGTTTCTGAACACACGCAACTTTGAGGCTGCTATTAAAGTGATTGAGTCGGTAAAAAATCCGTCAGCAAAAATCAAGAAGGCATATCAGGAAGTAACGTACTTTCGCGGGCTGGAACAATATAACGAAAAACAGTTTGATGAGGCGTTGCGGCTGTTTGATGTGTCGCTGCAGCATCCGACTAACGCTGAAGTCAAGGCGTTGTGTTATTACTGGAAAGGCGAATCGCTGTTTGCAAAAAATGAATTTGATGCTGCCGCACAGCAATACCTGCAGTTCCTGAACCTTTTGAAAATCAGCGACCTGAAAGAAAAAGATTGGTATGAGCCAAATGCGCTGTATGGCGCGGGCTACTCACTTCTGAAGCTGAAGAAATATGATGATGCGCTTCTTTATTTCAATCAATGCGTGGCGAAAATCAAACCACAGGCGAACAAACAGCTTAAAGACAAGGTATTGTCCGATGCCTTGCTCCGCTCTGCCGATTGCAGCTTCATGGTGAAAGATTACAATGCCGCACTGGCAAGCTACTCTGAAATCATAGGCGGGGAAAAAACAGGCACTGATTATGCGCTGTTTCAAAAAGGGATGATACTTGGCTTGCAGGGCAAGCTGGAAGAGAAAGTGACAACGCTGCAAGCAATCGAGTCGCAATATCCCGCTTCCATTTACCTGGATGACGCACTGTATGAAACGGGCAGCGCATATCTCGCGCTGGAAAAAAATCAATCAGCCATCCAGGCGTTTAAAAAAATTCCGGGAAAATATCCGAACAGCGCTTACGTGGCAAAATCTTACCTCAAGCTCGGATTGGCGTATTACAATCAGGGTGATGTTGCCAGCGCGCTGGATTCCTACAAAAAAGTGGTTTCAAAGTATCCCGCCTCGGCTGACGCGCAGCAGGCGCTTCTGGCAATCAGGGAAATTTCCATTTCAGAAGGAAATCCGAAGCTGTACCTGGATGTGGTGAACAACTCAGGAATTCAAATCAACGCATCGGCAAAAGATTCCATCTCGTATCTGGCAGCTGAAACGCAGTTTTCCAGCGGCAAGTGCGACCAGGCAATCAGTTCGTTCACCAATTATCTGAAAGAGTTTGAAGACGGCTTCTTTAAATTGCCTGCCCACTTTTATCGCGGGGAGTGTTATTACAGCGGAAAAAATTTCGAATCAGCGCTGCGCGATTATCAGTTCGTGATTGATGCGGGGAAAAATCTTTACACGGAAAAAGCACTCGCAAAGGCCTCGCGCATCGCCTTTGAAAACAAAGATTACCGGCAGGCTTTTGAATACTTTAAGCTTCTGCTGGAAAACGCATCATTCAAAGAAAACATCTATGCCGCCAACCTCGGATTGATGCGCTGCTCGTATCAGCTTAAAAAAATGGATGAGCTGAAGCAGTACGCCAATGCGGTTTTGAATTCTCCCGATGCCTTGCCGGAGCATGACACGGAGGCGGAATTTTATCTGGGCAAAGCCGCTTATGAAGAAAAAGATTATGATACCGCAGCAAAATTTTTCAGGAAAACGGCTGAGAAAACCACCACGGTTATTGGTTCGGAGGCGAAATATCTTGTAGCGGAAATCAGCTTTATCAAAGGCAGCTACCAGCAATCGCTGGAGGAATGCAAGGCGATGATTGAGCAGAAGCCTACGCATGAATACTGGCGTGTAAAGGGTTTCATCCTCCTTGCAGATAACTACTACAGGCTGGGGAACACCTTCCAGGCTAAGGCAACACTGCAAAGCATCATTGACAACTACAAGGGTGAGGAACTGAAGCGGGTGGCGCAGGAAAAGCTGAACAAAATTTTGGAGGAAGAAAAAGCAAAGCAGAAGCTTGAAATCATTCCCGACACGGGTTCCACTTTCATGGAGGATACAACTGAACAAATTGAATTGGTAGTGCCAAATGATACGATTGATGAATAGGAAAAAATTGATAGCAAAACGCATTAGTTGTAATTCCGGCTTAATACCGGAATCTCTTGCGAGAAATTCAATCAGGTTAGGTAAGAAAACCGGGAGATGCCGGAATGCCGCCAGGCTATCATCCGGCATGACAGGTAATATTACCTTACTGACAATTTCATTATTGCTCTGTTCTACTATCTCTATTGCTCAAAAAGACCTGAAGCCGGAAGAAGTGGAAGTTGTGAAGGATTATGCTCCTAACCTGGCGGATGCGGTGAAAATCAATTTCCCCGCCACGATTCCCGACAGGACGAAAGCAGGCAAGCTGGAATTGATTTATTCCACTCCCGGGAAAGTGCTGGAGCTTCCCTTTGAGCCGGCACCGCTGAAACCTCTTGCTATTGCGAAAGAGAAGCCCGAGCATTTTCCCATGAACTACTTCAAGCTGGGATTCGGAACGCAGTTCAGCCCCCTGTTTGAAGCCTTGTGGAATGACGGCAAGTACGAAAAATACAACTACGGCTTTTTTGCCCGCCACTTCAGCTCGCGGGGCGTAAAGATTGACCATCAGGATTACAGTGAGAATCGCATTTCAGTGTACGGGAATTATTTCACCGGGAAAGCAAGAATCAATTCGGAGCTCTCTTATCTCCGGGAAGGCGTACGCTACTATGGATATAACCATGACACGATAAGTTTTGAGAAAAATGACGTTAAGCAGCATTTCAACAATTTCAAATGGACAACCGGCATCGCCAACATCAAATCAAAAAATGCTTTTGAGTATGACGTGCGCTTCGGATACGGCTACTTTGCTGACAAAAACAAAATCCGGGAATCGAACCCCTGGCTAACCATCAGCGCTTCGAAAGTTTTCAGGAAAAGGCATTATGTTTTCTTGAAACTCGCAGAAGACTATTCTCGATTTACCAATGGCTCTTCTGCTAACAGGAATATCTTCACCGTAAAGCCCCTTTATGAATTTAATGATTTCATGTGGCGGATTTATGGCGGCATCGGGCTTACCTGGGAAAATAATATTTTTCACGTGTTCCCCGAAGTGGGATTCGAGCGCTCGCTGTATGACCAGTATATCATAATGTACAGCCGGTATTATTTGGAGCTGAACCGAACCAGCTATCAGTCGCTTACTGATGAAAATCCATGGCTGGGGAAAAACTTTGAGCTGCGCAACACCTGGTTTGAAGACCGTTACAATGGCGGATTCAGAGGTACCGTGAAGGATTTTTCGTACGACTTAAGATTAGGACAAAAGCTGGTGAGGCGCTTTCCTTTATTCATCAACGATTCAACGGATATGCGGAAATTCAACGTGATTTATGATAAACTGACCACCATCCTGAATTTCCATGCCGAGTTATTTTATCACATCTCGCAGGATTGGAACATGAGCGCAACGCTGGAATACAATCACTATGAAATGAAAGAAGTGGAGCAGCCCTGGCACCTGCCGAATTTTGTTTTTGACTTCAACACGCAATACTTTATTAAAAAGAAAGTTTATCTCACCTTGGATATCCTTGCCCGTGATGGCGTGAAAGCCAAAGTTCCCGTGAGCGATAATGCATCAGGTGAAGTTAATCTAAAAGGGACGCTGGATGTTAATCTTGGTGCTGTCTATAAATACAACCCACATTTCTCCTTCTTCATCCGCCTGAATAACCTTGCTTCCTTCAAGTATCAGAAGTATTACCGCTATCCTTCGTATGGGTTTAACGCGATGATTGGCGCAACGTTTACCTACTGAGAGGGTGACCCCACCCCTCTGTGTCCTCAGCGGTTCTGCAATTAACTGGATTTTTGCAACAATCTTTTTTTCTCGCCTTAGACACTTCTCCGCTCATTTTTCAGACCCACCCCTTGGTATTCAACCCGAATTTTTCAGTTCGGATAATCAAAAGCAGTTGAAATCATAGTGTAACAAGCATATGGGGAAGTGGTAAGATTGTAAGAAAAACTTACCATGAAATTCAGCGGCTATGAAATTCAGTACAGGGGTAAACCGGTGATGCCTTTCGGGGGCTTGGTGGTGATGAAAGAGTTGCTGGAGCGCACCGGAATTTTATTGCAAATTCAGCAATGTGACATTCCTGAGACGCCTCGCCCAACGGATACCATCCCATGGCGGTAATACAAGTTTCTGAGTATCGGTGTGGTACGGAGCGTTCAAGTTTTTTTGCAGATTGAACATATCCGTCATGATGAAACGCTCAGGGAGATATTCGGATGGGTAAAGCACAGTTGCAGTTAAAAGCCGTCACGCTGACTTTTTGATTCCATGGTGATGACGCGGTATGGCGAGCAGTTTGTTCCGCCAGTGTGTAGCCGGAAGCTGGATAGTCAAACAAGGCAACAGCCGGGTGCTGAAAATGTCCCTGAAAATGAAACAAACCGGCTTACTTTGCATGCGTGATTCCACTCGGTTGAAGTCGTTGCGGATTTGTAAAGCTCCCGATCCGGCTGAACCGGAGCCATTCCAGCCAGGAACCATGTGGTATTATCACGGTTATTTGTTGCTTGGGTTGCTTGCCCATAAGCACTACTGAATATTGCGCTGAAGCTCGCCATTATGACGACCGACAGCATTCTTATTTTTCCTTTCATGACTGAAATTTTAAGGGGTTAAAAAATTATTTTGAAATAATGAATTTTCCGGTTTGGTACGCCTTATTCTTAGACACAAGTGAATAGAAGTAAGTGCCGCTGCTGAAATTGCTGACATCGAGGCCGTATCTATCATTAATGCTTTTTACCGTATTCCTTTTCATTTCGCTTCCGTTACTTTGATAAATCACCAATTCAAATTCCTCCATATTATTTGGTGGGACTACTTCAAAATTTATACTCATGTCGGACGGATTGGGGAATAACTTTACATAGGAGTTAGGTTCGGGAAGATTAATATAATCTGTTGGGAGTTCCCCGCATAAGGAGTAAATATGCATTCCCAAACCGGAATCATTTAGTATGTCAAGAAAAAGTTTTGTGCCTTCTGAAGTCTTCTGAATAGGCGTTGAAATTTGAGATCCGCCCCAACAGCCATAACAATAAGGTCCCCGCGCACTATCAACTTCAAGTAAGACTGTGCCATCGGTTCTTAATATTCTGAATGGTTTTTGACCTTGGTAAGGGCTTTCATAAACATACTCGATATTCGTAGAATCGCAATCAAATAAAGTTCTTGAGATGTATGCAACCACGAATCCGTGTTTTATGGAATCGGTATAAGGAATAACAACTGACATAAATGGAGTCATATCCATATTATATAAGCTGAAACTATTTGTTTTCTTATTGACAATTACATACTTCGACTCATTCTTGCTAATATCAGTGCGGAAGAAACTGGTTTCTCCATATGTTAAAGTATCATTGGAATAGTCCAACGTAATCTGCTGCGCTTTCATAACCGTTGTATTAAACATCAATGCGCTTGCGATGAAAAAAAGTTTTTTCATTGTGATGAGGTTTTAGTGTTTATGACAATTTTAAAAACAGATAGCCAAATCTATTTTTTTTTTTTTTTGGCATTTTCCAAAAAACCACAAAAAAATTTATGCACAATCCACATCGGCATCTTAAAATTTAAGAGTGATTTCAGTCGGAGATGCTTTCGGTGCAAGGCGTTCAGACATTATGATTTATCAACAAGGTTATAAGATGTAGCATCATGCCGAATGAGATGAGGATAAATTTTTTCATGGCTTTGGATTTTTCAAGATTGAAAAAAAGAAGTTTCAATTTCTATTTGCGGCAGTCATCTGCTCTTTCAGCGCAGCCACTTCATTTTGCAGTTGCCGTATCAGCGCCAGCAGGTCATAAGTTGCGGCATCATCTTCCATCCATATTTTTCCCTTCACTTTAATATCATTATTTACTTTCATGCTTCCGGCAAAGTAGTTCACATCATCCTGTCCGTCCTGCCAGATGGCGTAAGGATGCCGGGCGGGCACATCTTCGATATACAAGCCGTAAGCGGTTTCTATGATGCCGGGGTTGTCAACACGAAAACCCGCTCTTAACGCGGATGCAGTTGCTATCGCCATGCCCTTAGTGGCATTCACTGTCCCTGTTACTGCCGCTCCCGGTCCGGCTATTTCGCCCCGCACGCCATAGTTGCTCTCCATTCCGCCTTCCGCCTGCCCGTAAACTCCGGTGTTCGACTTATTTTGCCCGGATGCCCTGCCCTCTACTGCAACGTTTTCGACATTCGTCTGCCCCGGCAGCGTGGAGGCGCGTCCGGCAACGCCCGTGTTCTTAATGTTTGAGCCTATGGCGGTGCCGCTGATGCCGGTCATGGCGGCATTGCTGCCTGCAAGGTTTGCCGAATAGCCGGCAACGCCCACATTGCCCCACCTTCCCTTGCCGCTTTGCCCTGCGATGCCCACCTGTATTTTGGCGTTGGGGTTGGCGGCAAGATACCTGCCCGTTATTGTTATGGAATCGGACAGGAAAAAGCCCAAGAGCTGAACGATGGTGGCTGAGTCGCTCAGCAGGCTGGTGGTGTCAATGACATCCACGCGGAAAAGGGGGTTGGGCACGTTGATACCCACCAAGCCGGAAGGCAGTATGCGCACACGCAAGTTGTTATTTGCAGTGTAAAAATCAATGTTGCCATCCGATTGGGCGGCTTGAATATTCAGGTGATGATTGAGCTTGTTGTTCCAGATGTAGCCGATGGCATCATTGCCGCGGAACATGCGCCAGTAGGTGCTGGTGGTGTCCGGGCAGTCGGTGCGGAACACCTCACCCTTGCTCAGAATACTGCCGTTTTGCGGCAATATAATAGACTTTCCGTCAATATGCAGCAGCGAATTGGTGTAGTTGCTGCCGAAATACCCGATGCCGAGGCTGCGTATCCAATTAGCTGGATTACCGCTCGTATTGTCAGGCTGAGCGAAAAAATTCGTTGGTGTACCATTAATGATTAATTGCCCGTTAGCAGGCTGCTGTGCCAGCAGGAGCATTGCTCCTGCAATGGCTAAAATGAATTGCTTTTTCATGTTGGTTGAGGTTTTAAGGGTGAACAATAAATATGCGGAATGCCTTTCGGCTATTTTCCCTTTGTAATTCAAGCAGGTAAAGTCCGTTCGGGATTTTGGATACATCCAAATCCATTCCCCTTTTGTCCAAATCCAAGTCTTTTTCCACTAACCATATCCGCCCGGTAACATCCATAAGGCGAACAGATACGCTGCCTGCTGTTGTATCTTTGCCTCCCTCTTTGTTAAACTGAGAGGAAATCACTATTCTCTCATCAGCCGGATTGGGGTAAACCAATATCTTATCCTGCTGAACATTTTCGGGTGAGTAAATGATGTTATACTGGCACGGAGCAAACAGGGTATCAACCAAAAAGTTGGAAACGAAGCGGGGAAGTCCCTGTCTCGCAAGTCCCCTTCCAAGCAGCTGTGCTCCGTATTGAATGTTGCATCCCGGTCCTGCTACATTAGGATTTTCAACAACAGAAAGAAACGGTGGATTGGGGGTGGAGGTGAGGTAATCCCACTCCCCTGAAAGATAATTTTTTCCGTCCGGCCCAATCTGACCTTCCGTTGATATAGCTACATCCGTTGAAAGCACTACCAATCTTGATTGCTGAATGATGGTATCAACTCCGGATGATAAATCATATTGATAAAAACGACAAGGACGTGCATAACATGATTCAATATAGAATTTCAAGCCATCCGGAGAAAAAAACCCAATAGATAAAGTAGTGTCAATTGGTAAGTCAAAAGCATCATAAAAAATACCATTATTGGAATTAAATGATAATAGCTGTAATTGTTCGGGAATTCCCGTGATGATATAACTCCAATATATTGTAGCTGCAACTTTTCCCCCATCTGGGGAAAAAACCAAATGATAGCCCCCATTCAAATTGTAATACTGTTGGGTTACCCCATAATCCTGTCCCGCAGATGAAACCACCGGCACACTGTCCACGCCTGCTGCCGTTACTCTGAAAGCAAGAAACTTATCGCTGCTGCGCTCATGGGTTACCACCCAGTAATCGGTGCCGTTGCAATGGCGGGTGGCGGCAAGCTGCTCGGTAACAGGCGCATACAGTATATTATTTTTTGAAGTAACTGCGCCTAACCCGTTATCAAGGCTCATATCCACTTCATGCCATCTGAGTCCGCGCCTGAATTGGTTTTCCCAGCCGTCAACATTGAAGATGTAATAAATACTGTCGCTGCCGGGCCTGGGAATAATAATTGCGCCATCGCGCGGGGTAGGGTAGTATAAGCCCAAACTGTCGCCATTCTGCATGATTTGGTGGTTGCGGTTCCATACTTGGTGGGCATCGGTATAAAACAGCAGATTACCCGCAGTGTCGGATATCACCGCGCAGCCTTCCAGCACGCTCATGGCGCCATTCTCGTCCGCTACAGGCGCTCCATTTGAAAAATCAAGCCCTGCAAAGTGCCCGAAGTACCAGTGCCAGGTGCGCTTGAGGTCAGGGTTGCGCGTCTGGGCGGTCAGCGCTTCAGCCGCAAAAAAGAGCGAAAGAACAATCAGGGAAGTTTTCATCTGCAGATAATTGATTTTTTATGGTCAGATGGAACCAGCATGTTGGTTTCATAACTCTTTGTGGTTTTGCAGCATGTTGGTTTCATGACCGAAAGGGTTTATGCTAAATGTAAAAATTTCCCATCGGAAGAAGAAGTTTGGCGGCTCAGTTTTTTGTCATCGAGTGGAGTTGCTGTTTTAGTTCCCCCCCCATATAGCGCAAGTTTCTGCGCAGGCAATGAGCGCAGCCTAACTTGTGCTATTTGTGCTATTCCCGTTATTCAAGCAAAATAACGGGTACCAGCCCCTTGCCGCCTGCATAGTCAATAGCGCTGCTGTATG
>DATLYB010000481.1:0-6195 GCA_035575215.1 Chitinophagales bacterium | reverse complement strand
GAGGATTCGTGTCGGGCAGCTACTCACAGGACATCGTCTATAAGAAAAAAGCGAGCGATGCCATCGTCCGCGTGTTCAGCAGGCATTACGAAAGATTGTTTGTGAATTACCAGCCTTTCGGTGCAGCATTTCTCTATAAGCTGCCGTCAGACCAAAGCGAGCTTGCCATCCACCAGGACTGGACGATTGTTGACGAAACAAAATTCGTGGCGCTCAACTGCTGGGTGCCGCTGAATGACATAGACGCCACCAACGGGGCGCTGCATGTGCTGCCCGGCAGCCACTTCGATTCGCTGAACGTGATACGTGCTCCCACGCTGCCTTTTTTCTTCTCGGGCAGTGATGATTTCATGATTGAGCAGTCGGAGCCGATGTATGTGAAAGCCGGTGAGGCGGTGATTCTGAATCAAAGCGTGGTGCACTATTCGCCTCCCAACCGCTCAAGCCGCATCCGCAAGGCAATCACAGCCGGAGTGAAGTCAAAAGGCGCACCGATGATTTTTTATTACAATGATGCGCAGAAGCATGACGGCAGGCTGGAAGTGTTTGAAATGCCGGAAGAGTTCTTAATCAGCTTTGCTGATTTCGGCAAAGACATTGGCCAACGCCCCAGGATGGGGGTAAGCAGGGGATTCATTGAATACAGGCTGCCGCAATTCAGGCCGGATGAGCTGAAAGCCCTTGCAGGCAAGATGCGCGCCAGCGCTGGGTTTCCGGAATTCAGAACAGCAGGGCGCAGGAAAAGTTTCTTTGAGCGGATGGCAGCGTTGTTTGGATAAGTGGCGTCCGGGCATTGACATGATTGCGGTTTTCGTTTTACAATTTGGACATTGGAACACGCAAGAACACAGGTGTAAACATGTATAACTGTTCATCCGGCAGAGAAGGATGGCACTTAATCAGCAAATACTGAAAGACACCAGGCTTGACCGCAGGCTTTTGGAGGAAGGCTATGTGGTGGTGCCCTTCCTTTCGCAGGCAGAGGTTCATGCGCTGGCGGATTATTACTACGCCAGCCATCCGCGCCAGCTGGACGGCATGTACGCCACCGCGCATGTTCCCGACATCAGCCTGCGTATCCGCATGAATGATTTTATAAGAAAAACATTCGCCCGCCCGATAGAAGAATATTTCACCAACTGCAACCCGCTGGGCGGGTCGTTTATCGCCAAAGGCAAGGGACAGGGCGGCACGCTGGCGCCCCACCAGGACTGGAACATTGTGGATGAAGACGAATACCGCTCATTCAACATCTGGGTGCCGCTGGTGAACCTGACAAACGACAATGGTCCCATCATGATAATTCCCCGCAGCCACGCCTGGCTGAAGAATTACCGCAGCGCAAACATCCACTCGGCTTTCTCAAAAGTGAATGACGCCATTTGGAAGATGCTGCAGCCGCTCTTCATGAAAGCGGGCGAGGCGCTGATATACGACCACCGGCTGGTGCATGCCTCAGGCGTGAATAATTCCGGTGAAATACGATTGGCAGCAGTGTATGGCATTATTCCCAAAGGCGCCCGGATGTTTTATTACCATAAGGCAGATGACCACACGGTGGAGGTGTTTGAATCCAATCCGGAATTTTTTCTGTACGGGAATATTTTTGAAGGACCGAAGGGGCTGAAGTCAGTCGGGAAAATAAAGTATTCTTTTCATGATGTCAAAGAGCAAGAGCTGCACCGATTACGGGAAGCTGATGTAATCCAGCCGAAGCCGGTTAGCGCTTTCAAAAAGATTTTGAGAGCGTTCATTGCACGGTAATGCTTCGAAGAAGAAAATCTTTCATAGCTTAGCTTATTCTTCTTTAACATACAGCCATTTCAAAGCAGGACGAAGAGCTCCGTTCATTGATTTTCCAATGAAATCCATATTCTCCTTTCTGTACTGAAGATGAAAATAAATGTCATCATCATACCTGAATGCTTCATCGGTATGCGGATTCTGGAGCAGTGGATTTTTTCCGAAGTGTAATGCCAGTTTATAGCTTCCGGCTGCCAGAAAATTGGCAGGGACTGTACACTTCATCCTGAACACGCCCGATTCGTGTTTGAAAATCCCCTGGTGATTTTCGCGTTGAATATTATTCAAATTATGCGAAAGGAAAACGGGCTGCTCCAGTTGGTCGGTAACCGCCAAAAGCAGCGAGATGCTGATATCATTGCTGTGTTTTTTGAAGCAAACTTCTATCGAGAGTTCTTCATCGGTATAGAGAGAATCGAATCGGTTCCCTTGTGAAATGGCGATAGTGCGCAGGTGAAGTATTTCATTCCCTGGACCGGCATCATCTCTCCATTCGCGATAAAAGCCATCGGTTTTTTTTTCAGTAATATCTGCAGCGGCAGGATGGTTGGTTTTTACGCTCTCTTTTTTAGAAGCCAGGTATTTCTCACGCTGCCATTCCATGTATCTTTCGATAACAGGCAGCGCTTCACCGCTTTGCTCGATTTTCCCATCCTTCAGCCAGATGCATGAGTTGCAAAGCGCAAGCGCTTCCGCAGGGTTATGGGTCACATACAAAATTGTTTTTTTCTCAATGGTAAGTTTTTTGAGATGCGCAAGGCATTTAAGCCTGAATTCCGCATCGCCCACCGAGAGGATTTCATCAAGGAGAAAAATATCTGATTTTACATAAAATGACAGGCTAAACCCCAGGCGCATAAACATTCCCGTTGAGTAGAACTTCACCGGCTCATAAAAATAACTCCCGATACCGCTCATTTCCCTGATTTGTTCCAGCACATTTGCTGTGTCTTGATTTTTTACCCCGCTTATCCTTAGCTGCAACAGCGCATTTTCCCTGCCGCTCAATTCCGGATGAAGATTTGCGCCTACGTCTAAAACGCTGGAAACCGTTCCCTGCAATTTTACGCTGCCGCGCGTGGGTTTGATAATTCCGCTCAGGATTTTCAGAAGAGTGCTTTTGCCGGAACCATTGCTGCCTACAATAGCGACAAAATCACCTTTCGAGATATCTAATGTAATATTGCTGAGCGCGTAAAAATCACTTTCCCGGTGTTCTCTCGCTTTATAGTCGGCATAACTAAGGTGAAAAACCTTGTCTAAGTTTCTTATTTCGATTGCTGTTTCTCTACTCTCCATACAGCGGCTGCTCCAGAGTTCGGTTGATGATGTCCGGATTCAACTCGGGTTCATAGTGGTGAATCACTCCCGCGAGCCTGCCGGTTTTTGGAGGTGCTTTTTTATTTTCCCATAACGGGCTGAGGTACCAGCCGTCTTCCTGGCTGTAAACGTAAACCCGCTTGTCTGGTGTACCCAGAAAACTTGCCTGCCTGGAGTTTTCATGGATGAACCGCATGGTGATGGTATAGCGGTCTTGCTGTGACCTGTTTATTGTAGAGGAGTGGGCGATGCGGTCGTCCCATAATACGGCTTCGCCTGCCCGCAAAGGGATGCTGACAAGCCTTTCATCCAGTAATGAACGGTATTTATCAAGGGGTGAATGAATGCTCATCGGATTAGTTATGTACGCTCCCCAGCGATGGCTGCGGGGAATCACCTGTATATTTCCATTCTCCTCATTCGTGTCAACCAGCGGACACCAAATTCCCAAATGCGGCTCCAAATGCTCATTCAATAATAAAGCAGGGTCAAAATGGAGGCTGATATCGTTTACTTTTTGCCGCTGCTTCATGTAAAAAATAGCTCCCGGCATTTTATAATTTTTAAAAAGCCGGTCAGTATGCGGTTTGACGGTCTGTTCGATGATGTGATATATTTCAGTCCGGCTTTTGCTGTCGCAGTTATCATTGGAGTTAAAACGGGAAGGCAGATGCGAATACACGGGGAAATACTCCCTGAACTTCTTCAGCAGAAAATTCACTTCATCAGCGTTCAGGAAGGGGATAACCGCGTACCCTTCTTCATTGATGGTGTCTTCGAGGTCGTCAGAGCGTATGATTCTTTTTGTCCGTGGTCGAAGATGCGTGCCGAAGCTATTGCGGGGCGCGTTCCGCTCATACACATCCGTGATGTAGTTGCTGGAGATTTTTCTTGTATCTGTCTGAGGCAGGGGATACTCGCTTAACAGACGAAGCGAAGGGGGCACTCCTCCTTTTTCCAGCACGGGCAGGTGGGTAAGAATCTCCTCCTCGCTTAATGAATAAATCTGATGCGTGTTGGCAGCGGTGTTTTTATGATGATAAATCGTGGGAGCTTCCCGGCTCACAATCGTCACCACCACAGCCACCCGGTCAGCGGATGAGGGGTTCGGATACGAGCCGTGAAATGCCGCATTGTGATATACGATAGCATCTTCCGGCATTAATCTCACCGGTACAAGGAAGGAATCAAGCTTCTTGTCGGGTTGTAATGACGGAATACCGAAGCTTCCCGATCGGGGAACCTTCACAAACTTATGAACATAAGGGAGAAAGAATAATCCACCGTTTTCCGGACCTGACAGTTCAAGCGGAATCCATATATGCAGATTGCTGTATTTTTCCTCATCCACCACATCCCAATCCTGGTGAAGATGAAATGTTCTTTCTTCGCTTTTGCGCTTCACCATGAAGTGGGAGATATAGTAGCGGTATTCCTTGAAGTGGCGATCCAGCGCGGGGGTTATGATCTGGCGGATGCCTTCATTGATGCGCTTGTTTTTTTCCGGAGGGTTTTGATTGTGGCTGGCATGCAGGAAGCCCCTTACGGATGTGCCTTGATATTCATACTGATAAAGCTCTTTCAGCTTTGTCAGTTCATCTCTTGTGAGGAAATGTAAAGTGGTGAAACCCAAGTTATCTAACGCAACTTGATCATCGGGGTTTTTGCACTGTGCCATATTTAATCTCCATTTTAAAGTTAAGGCAAAGACAGGCGAAGCAGGCGCAGCGGGGCATACTTAAGATAAAACCGCCTCATGGAGGGAGGGCGCAGGGTGAACTCCCTTAATGGCGGCTTGTTTGAAGGAACAGTTCCCTTGACATAACTAAGATAATCTTCCTTCGTCATCGGGTATTCTTCCACCAGGTTCGTATCGTGATTTTTGCAGTAGTAATAAACCCATTGGGCGTCATCGTTGGAGAGCGCCATGACCACAGAGGGGCGGATGGAGCCGGTCATATTTGGATAAGACGCATGGATGGAGGCTCCGTGAAACGCCACCGGCTCTCCGGCTTTCAGCGGCAGGTCAATGAGATTCTCTTCAATAATGTCTTCCACCTGTTTGTAGGGCCACGGATGCGTAGGCGCAGGACGCGTGTTCAGCGGCAGCAGATGGCTGCCGGGCAGGAACCGCATGCACCCGTTGGCTGGCACCGTGTCGGTGAGCGGAATCCAGATGCTGAACATCATGTCTTTGAGTTCATTCACATAGCTGGCATCCTGATGGGGCGGGGTGGCGGTTTCGGGACCACACTTCTTCAGCAGCAGGTTGGAGAAAATGAAACGGTAGTTGCAAAGATGTTCATCAAAATAGGGTTGCAGCGCAGCGTAAATCTGGCCATCAACCTCTTCAATAAGCTGCCTGTTGTTGCTGTGACTGGTGGAAACCAGACCCGAGTCAATCATCTCATGCTGCCGATTGTACTTTTCAAGTATTTCCAGCATGCGCCTTAAGGCGGATGCACTAATAGCCGGCAGACGCACATATCCCTGCCGGGCAAACTCAGCTTGCCGGACTGCATCTTTAAAAACTTTTTTAACAACCACTGCCATATTTCAATCGCCAGTTTCGGGATAAAGGTGTTGAAACTCTTCCGGTGTCAACTGCGGAAAGTTGAATGATACAGTTTCAATGAGCCAGTCGGTGGGCGGGCGCCTGAGGTCTTTGATCAAAAAGAATTTTTCCTTATCAATGGCAAACTTTTCGATGAGCGTGCGGCTGCCCTCACCGGTAAGGTAATGATGCGACAACTTGCCTCCGGTATATACGCCAAGCACCACGTTGGCTCTGCGTTGGGCGCTGCGGTTGGGAACGGAGCCGTGCAGCGTGGCATGGAAAAACAAAACCGCCTCGCCCGTTTTCAACGGCACGGGAACCATCGCTTTTTCGGCTAACGGCATCACATTGTCAAACAAGCCGGCAAACGCGGGGGCGGTGCGCAGCGTGTAGCACACCCGATGGCTCATGGGCAGAAACGTGAGGCAGCCATTGTGTTCGTCAACATCCTGAAGCGGAATCCAGAGGTTGAGCGAGTCGTAGAAGCGTTCATCCACATAGTTCCAGTCCTGGTG
>DATLYB010000480.1:0-9732 GCA_035575215.1 Chitinophagales bacterium | reverse complement strand
AGGCATTGGAACTGGGCGCTGACATCGTCATTATGCTGCATCCTGATTATCAATACACGCCCAAGCTCATCTCATCCATGGCTGGCATTATCGCCAATGACGTCTATCCTGTTGTGCTCGCCTCCCGCATTCTGGGCAGCGGAGCGCTGAAGGGTGGAATGCCGCTGTACAAATATGTCTTCAACCGGCTGCTGACGCTTTTTCAAAACATCCTCATCGGGCAGAAGCTGTCAGAATACCACACCGGCTACCGCGCCTTCTCGCGCAAGGTGATTGAAAGCATCAACATCGAAGCGAATTCCGATGATTTTGTATTTGACAACCAAATGCTCTCGCAGATTTTCATGGCGGGCTTCCAGATAGCCGAAGTCACCTGCCCCACCAAATACTTTGCCGAGGCGTCATCCATCAATTTCAGAAGAAGCCTGAAATACGGGTTGGGTGTGCTGAGAACAAGCCTGATGCACTTTTTGCAGAAAAGGGGAATCGGGAAGTTTAAGATTTATGAAAAGCCCTGAGCTTTTTGGCGCTTCCAGTTTTATCTCCTCATCATCGAGCCGTTCCGCACTTTGCCGATAATACAAGAACGGTGTGTGAACTGCATCAAGCGATTTTTCCAACCTTTCTCAGCCCGCAAGGTTGAATTCATTTGAAATTACCCTCCCGAACTTACATTATCCTTTGCTTTTCAAGTACTCCGCTTTCTTTATAACCACCTGCATGAGCGAATATTCTATGAAATCATCGAACATTTCCATTTCATAATTCCTTTGGAGCAATGCAGCGGCTTGATAATAAACGTCTGCCGTTTGGAGGTTCTTTTTATGGAGAAGATGATATTGGCAAAGCACCGCGCAATACAGCATCATCTCGACAACGGTGAATCGGGTTTTCTTCGGCAGATGCTCCAAATCAATGGCAGTATCAAGCACGGATGGAATCGCATCAAAGTTCTTCATCTCGATATTCAACATGCAGCAGTACAGCTTAGCTAAAAAATTATCGGGGAACCTGCGCATCATTTCCCGGTTGGTTTCAATGCCGGCATCGCTGTTGCCCGAATAGAAATAGGCGTTGGCAAGCAAATCATAATAAAAAGGATTCATGGGATATTTCCGGATAAGCTCCTTGCACATGATGATATGCCGCAAGGGTTCTTTTCCGTGATTTTCTATTTCAGTGACAATCTTCTTCATGTCGCTCTTTTCTTCATCGCTCAGTTCGTAGCCCATGCTCAACGGCTCGTCCGTAATATCAAATTGGTCTAAAAACTCTTCGGCAAGCTCCAAGCTATCGGGCATATCTTCTTTATTGGCTGCCACACGATAAAGCGTATCTATCAGAAGCGGCAAATGCTCGCTCGGAACTTGCTTCTTTCCCTTTGATAAATCTTCCCAATCTTGTTCGGTCCAATTTAGAAAAGGATTATTCTCCGGCTCTTCCTCTTCATCAAATTCATCGAACTCCTCATCCGCCAGTTCCTCCGCATCAATCACCGTGAAGTTGCCCTTGCCTGCCGTTCTCTCCAACTGCGCAATCACGGCTTTCTGCGGATGCTCCGCATCCACGAACACGCACGGCTTGCCTTCCATCCCGAACTCGTATTCTATCACCTCCACCCGTTCGTCATCTTCCTCCAGGATGAATTTGGTGACAGCAAAATCCTTGTGCGGCTTGAATCCGTATTCTTCCGCAAACTCGATGGCTCCGTAAATCACGTTGTGTGCCACCACATAATCGCATGGTTTCATCGTTACCCCGAGTGATTCGGACGTTTCCAGGATTTCATCCAACTCTTCCCTTCTAACATTGAAATAATAGCCGGTATCCTTTACTCCAAGGCAATACAAATCAACCAAGTAAGTGCCGATGGTGAAGTAACCGTTGGTGTGTCGCCTCGCCACCACGATGGTCGCATTACCCGACTCCTGCCAATCTTCAGTAATGTAACATTGATGAATGGGCAGTGAGCGTGCACGCGTGAGGATGTATTTTTTGGGGGATGGGAACATGGGATTTTTGTGTGAAAGTAATTGATGACAGGAAATTGCAAAAGAGATTTTTTGAACAGGTTATGAGGCAGGGATGAAATCGGGATATCTCACAAAGAATAGGTCACCCAATAGTTTGATTCCTCCCTCCCGCAACCAAGCCTATTTTAGATTTGGTCTAAACAAACTATCTTTGAGTGTTGAATATCTGCATCGGTATTCCTTGGTTATGTCATCAGATACTTCGATTATCGAAAAAGTCACCACGAGCGAATATAAATACGGTTTCTACACCGATATTGAGGCTGATAGTCTGCCCAAAGGATTGAACGAGAACATCATCCGGCAGCTCTCGGCTAAAAAAAATGAGCCGGAATGGCTGCTTGTGTGGCGTCTGAAGGCTTACCAGGCATGGCGGGAAATGAATGAACCGACTTGGGCTAATGTAAAACATCCCCCCATTGATTATCAGGACATTGTTTATTACTCAGCTCCTAAGAAAAAGCCGCAGTTCAAGAGCCTTGATGAAATTGACCCTGAACTGAGAGCCACTTTTGAAAAACTCGGCATTTCGCTGGAAGAACAAAAACGTCTGACCGGTGTGGCTGTGGACGCTGTGCTCGACAGCGTTTCGGTGAAAACAACTTACAAGGAAGACCTGGCAAAAAAAGGAATCATCTTTTGTTCATTCAGTGAAGCCGTACAAGAGCATCCTGATTTAGTGCGCGAATATCTTGGCTCGGTAGTCCCTTATCGCGATAATTATTTTGCTGCCCTGAATTCAGCCGTATTCAGCGATGGCTCTTTCTGCTACATTCCGAAAGGCGTGCGCTGCCCAATGGAGCTATCAACCTATTTCAGAATCAATGCCGCCAACACGGGACAGTTCGAGCGCACCCTGATTATTGCGGATGCAGGAAGCTATGTCAGTTATCTCGAAGGCTGCACCGCTCCTATGCGAGATGAAAACCAATTGCACGCTGCTGTGGTGGAACTGATTGCACTGGATAATGCCGAAATTAAATATTCTACTGTGCAAAACTGGTATCCGGGTGACAAGCAAGGCAGGGGCGGCATCTATAACTTCGTGACAAAACGGGGTATCTGCAAAGGAGTGAACTCCAAAATTTCATGGACGCAGGTAGAAACAGGCTCCGCCATCACATGGAAATATCCGAGCTGCATTCTGAAGGGTGATAATTCAATTGGCGAATTTTATTCCGTTGCCGTCACTAACAACTATCAGCAGGCTGACACCGGAACAAAAATGATTCATCTTGGGAAGAACACCCGCAGCCGGATTGTATCAAAAGGAATCTCATCGGGGCATGGCAACAACAGCTACCGCGGCTTGGTAAAAGTGAGCCGTTATGCTGACAATGCCTACAACTTCTCGCAATGCGATTCCCTGCTGATTGGCGACAAATGCGGAGCGCACACTTTTCCCTACCTGGAAGTGAATAACCCGCTCGCTCGCGTAGAACATGAAGCCACCACTTCCAAGATTGGCGAAGACATCCTTTTTTACTGCAATCAGCGCGGACTTTCAACCGAAGATGCCGTGAATTTGATTGTCAATGGCTACTGCCGCGAAGTGTTCCTGCATTTGCCGATGGAGTTTGCTGTAGAAGCGCAGAAATTATTGGCAGTGAGTCTGGAGGGAAGTGTGGGATAGTTTGTGAGTAAGGAGCGAAAATTCGAGTAAAAAAATAACTTAAGAAATGAGCAGAAAGAAAATGGCCTAATTGATTCAAACCACTGAACGTAACTCCATGCTTCAAATAAAAAATCTGAAAGTTTCGGTCGAAGGAAAAGAAATTATCAAGGGATTCAATCTGACAGCCCATGCCGGTGAGGTTCATGCCATCATGGGTCCCAACGGCTCAGGGAAAAGCACGCTTGCTGCTGCTTTGACCGGACGCGAAGGGTATGAAGTCACGGGCGGTGAAATAATCTATAATGGCAAAAACCTCCTGGAACTTTCACCCGAAGAAAGAGCACGCGAAGGCGTCTTTCTGGCTTTTCAATATCCGGTGGAAATTCCGGGGGTAAGCATGGCGAATTTTATGAAAGCGGCAATCAATGAAATCCGCAAGCACCGCAGCCTGCCCCCCCTCAATGCAGTCGAATTTCTAAAACTGATGAAGGAAAAAATGAAGCTGGTGGAAATGGATGAAAAGCTGCTTTCCCGCTCGGTAAATGAAGGCTTCTCGGGCGGAGAAAAAAAGCGAAACGAAATCTTTCAGATGGCGATGCTGGAACCCAAATTGGCTATCATGGACGAAACAGATTCAGGACTGGACATTGACGCTCTGAAGATTGTCGCTAATGGTGTCAATCAGCTTCGCAATCAGGAAAACATCTTTCTGGTCATTACCCATTATCAGCGGCTGCTGAATTATATCGTTCCTGATTTCGTGCATGTGCTTTTTGACGGCAAAACGGTAAAAAGCGGCAAGAAAAACCTCGCGCTTGAATTGGAGGAGAAAGGTTATGACTGGATTAAAAAAGAAGTGGAAACAGCCGGATAGTTGGCGGGTTATTAATGAATCCTGCTGCTTTACATAAAGATTTCATTTCGCAGCTTAGAAAAGCTGCTCTTCATTCATTTCAAATTATCGGTTTTCCCACCACTAAAAATGAAGACTGGAAATACACCAATGTTATCCCTCTTGTGAAGAATGGCTTTGAGCCTGTTGGTGCAAAAACGCAACTCAAGGAAACGCCTCACTTCGACAACATTGTGCGATTAAAAGCAAACCGGCTTGTTTTTATTGACGGCTTTTTTGATGCATCACATTCAGAAATCGTTGACAATAACGACAAGGTCATTATTTCACCCCTCGGCACTCATCTTGAAAATGCAGGCTCTGCCTTTTTTGGCACGATGGCTGATTACAATAAAGACGGTTTCACCGCGATGAACACTTCCTTTTTCACCGATGGCGCATTTATCCATATTCCGAAAAATTGCATTATAGAAAATCCCATCCTGCTTTATTTCATTTCCACAGAAGGGGCTGCCGGCAATGTTTCCGTGCCCAGAAACCTTGTAATCATTGGCGAAAATGCCCAATGCAGCCTTGTCGAATGCCACCAGAATCTCTCCAGCGTGACTGCGGCAAGCAACTCCGTGACCGAAATTGCACTACAGGAAAATGCCGGTTTGGAGTATAGCAAGATTCTCTCAAGAACCGAGAAGTATTCGCACATTGGCACCACTGCTATCCGGCAGGAGAAAAACAGCCGCCTTAATTCATGGAGTGTGACCTGTGGGGGAAACCTTGTCAGGAACAACCTGAATGTCATGTTCAATGACGAAAACTGCGAAACACAGCTCTTCGGCTTGTATGTGTTGTCAGGCAATGACCATGCGGATAATCATGTCACCGTGGACCATGCCAAGCCTCGCTGCCGCAGCAATCAATTATACAAAGGGATAATAAATGGAGCAGCAACCGGAGTGTTTTGCGGAAGGATTCTCGTCAGAAAAGATGCGCAGAAGACCAATGCGTTTCAGGCTAATAAAAATATCTTGCTGTCAGAACAGGCAACCGTCCACTCGAAGCCGCAACTCGAAATTTTTGCAGATGACGTAAAGTGCACTCATGGCGCCACCACCGGACAATTGGATGAAGAGGCGGTTTTCTACATGCGGTCGCGCGGCATCAGCGAGCAACATGCGAAAAATATCCTGCATCAGGCGTTCGCCTGGGAGGTGATTGACAAAATCAGCAACAACGAATTAAAGGATTACCTTGCTTATTCACTGATGATTGCGCTGAACAGGTAATATAGTCCATGCGCAAGACCGTTCAGAAAATCTTCTCTATTGCTCCGATTGTCTCTTTCAGAAGGATATTGCTGTGTGTTATTGATATGAAAAAGGCTTCAAAAGGCGAGGGCGGCAAATAAATTCCTGCTTTCAGCATCGAGTGAAAGAATTTTTTGAAAAAAGTGTTGTCCCCTCTTTTTGCAGAAGCGAAATCTGTAACAGGTTCTTTGGTAAAATGTAAACTCATCATCGAACCCACCCGATTGATTTGAACGGAAATTCTTTTCTTGTCAAAAACTTCCCGCAAGCCGTTCTCAAGGATTTCGCCTTTTTCATCCAGCTTCTGATAAATGCGGGGATGGGTGTTCAGTTCAGACAAAGTCACAAATCCTGCCGTCATCGCCAGCGGATTGCCGGAAAGTGTTCCCGCCTGGTAAACATTTCCGCTGGGCGCAATCATTTTCATAACATCCTCGCGACCTCCGTAAGCGCCAACGGGCAAGCCGCCTCCAATGATTTTTCCAAACGTCATCAAGTCGGGAATCACTCCATATAACTGAACCGCTCCGCCTGATGCCACGCGAAAACCCGTCATCACTTCATCAAAAATCAACAGCGCTCCATTGGCATCGCATAGTTTTCTCAAGCCTTCCAGAAAACCATTTGCAGGAGGAATGCAGCCCATGTTGCCGGCAACCGGCTCAACAATCACTGCCGCAATTTTCTTTTTGTTGGATTTGAATAACGTTTCCACATCTTTCAAATCATTGAATCTTGCAACCAGCGTGTCATCGGCAACCGCTTGAGGAACACCCGGAACGTTTTGAATTCCAAGGGTGCTCACACCGCTTCCTGCTTTAATCAAAAACGAATCCGCGTGACCATGATAGCATCCTTCAAACTTGATAATTTTGTTTCGCTTTGTATATGCACGCGCCAGGCGAATTGCACTCATGCAGGCTTCCGTTCCGGAATTGACAAAGCGTACCATTTCCAATCCAACTGCCATTTGCTTCATCAATTTGGCAAGCTTCACTTCCATCTGCGTTGGAGCACCGAAAGAAGCTGACTTGGCTGTCGCTTCTTTCAATGCTTTCACTACTTTCGGATGCGCGTGTCCAAGAATCATCGGTCCCCATGAGCCGACATAGTCAATATATTCATTGCCGTCAATATCACGGATAATCGCGCCTTTTGCAGATTCAATAAAAAGAGGAGTGCCGCCAACGGCATAAAACGAGCGAACGGGAGAATTAACGCCACCGGGGATGTGGCGTTGGGCTTCACGGAAAAAATTCATTGATTTTATTATTTCTCGCATTACTCTCTCAGCTTCTCATTCATCATTTCAAAACCTCTGCGTGTGTTGTTCTCAAGCATTTTTTTAGACAAAGGAATCAGGATGCCCTTGAAGTTTTCGCCATGAATGAAAGTGCAGGTTCCGTCTTTGTTGTCTTTTATTTCGAAGAGGTGCTCTCCGTCAAAAAGCCCGGGGAAAAACAAATGCCCCTGCCAGCGGAATTGATGGTTGGCAACAACTTTGGTAATGGTCGGCTTAAACGTCATCCCGCTGGAACCGGGTTGCTCCAACTTGACAGTGACTTTCTGCCCTTCCTCCAAATTTCCCTTGAATGATTTTATCATTGGGTTCCATTGTGGATATTTTTCGAAATCCGTAAGAACCTTCCAGATTTTTTCAGGGGAAGCGTTGATTTTTATTTCCGTTCTCAGTTCTTTCATTTTTTCAACCGCAGAAAATCATACGCAAAGTAGGTGGCAATCAAATCTGCTCCTGCTCTTTTGATGCCGGTGAGGATTTCGATGATGGCTTTATCTTCATCCATCCACCCGTTTTTGGCTGCGGCTTTTACCATCGCGTATTCACCCGAAACACTGTAAGCCGCCACCGGAACGTTCACCGCTTCTTTTACTTTCGCAATCACGTCCAGATAAGGCAACGCAGGCTTCACCATCACGATATCAGCTCCTTCTTCCACATCGGCTTGCGCTTCGCGAATAGCTTCACGCGCATTGGCGAAATCCATCTGATAGGTTTTCTTGTCGCCAAAAGCGGGAGCGGAATCCAGGGCATCGCGGAAAGGTCCGTAAAAGCCGGATGCGTATTTTGCCGAGTAAGACATGATGCCCGTGTGGTGAAAATTACTCTGCTCAAGCGCCTCCCGAATCTTAAGGACTCTTCCATCCATCATATCGGAAGGCGCAACGAAATCAGCGCCCGCTTGCGCATGACTCACCGACATTTCAGCAAGCACTTTGATTGTTGAGTCGTTGTCAATTTCCTTTCCCTTCACGATTCCATCATGTCCGAATTCCGAGTACGGGTCAAGCGCAACGTCAGTCATCACGCATAGTTCAGGAACGGCATTTTTAATTGCCTTTACCGTTGTTTGCATCAGCCCCTTCGGATTGACAGCTTCTTTTCCTGCATTATCTTTTTTATTGCCGGGAATTTTGGCGAAAAGCAAAATGCATTTTATTCCGTTCCTGTAAAAGAAGTTCGCTTCCTTCACGAGCAGGTCGGGCGTGAAGCAGTGATAGCCGGGAAGTGAAGGAATCTGTTCTTTTTTGTTTTTCCCTTCCATCACAAAAAGCGGGGCAATCAGGTCATCGGCAGTGACCTTTGTTTCAGCCACCATCCGTCTGATGGATTCGGACTTGCGAAGTCGCCTGCCTCGTGACAAAGGGAATGACATTAAAAACCCCGTGATTTAATATGCGGAAACGATTCTTCGGCAAAGATATGAATGCAGTAATGTATTTCGGTGGGAATCTCTCGTCAACCGTCTGTCACACATCCCTCGCTGGAGGGGGAAACTGCTTTTACATATTTGTACAGGTAGCCTGTTTTAATTTTAAGCGAAGGTGGTTTCCATTTCGCTTTTCTTTTTTTGATTTCTTCTTTTGTCAGATGCGCATGAATTTTATTTTTTGACGCATCAATCGTGATGCGGTCGCCATCTTTCAGCAGCGCAATCAAGCCGCCCTCATGAGCTTCAGGCGTGATGTGCCCCACGACAAAGCCGTGCGTGCCTCCTGAAAAGCGTCCGTCAGTTATCAAAGCAACATCGCGTCCCAATCCTGCGCCCATAATGGCAGAAGTCGGCTTCAGCATTTCCGGCATTCCGGGTGCTCCCTTGGGTCCTTCGTACCGAATCACCACCACATCACCTTTTTTTATTTTTCCATTTCGAATGCCCTCGATTGCGGAGAATTCCCCGTTAAACACCCGTGCCGTTCCTGCAAATTTTTCTCCTTCTTTTCCTGTGATTTTCGCCACGGCACCCTGCGGGGCAAGATTTCCATATAAAATTTGAATGTGCCCGTTTTTCTTGATTGGATTTTTCAGAGGGAAAATCACCCGCTGTCCTTCTTCAAGCGGATTGACCTCTTTCAGATTCTCTGCAAGAGTTTTCCCCGTCACCGTCAGACAATCGCCATGCAGGAAATTTTCTTTGAGCAGCATTTTCATTACGGCAGGAACGCCACCTGCGGCATGCAAATCCTCCATCAGATATTTTCCGCTCGGCTTGAGGTCGGCAAGAAACGGAGTCTTGTCGCTGATTCTCTGAAAATCATCAATGGACAGCTTCACTCCTGCCGCTTTTGCCATCGCAATCAAATGCAGAACTGCATTGGTCGAACCTCCTAAAATCATCACAAGGGTAATTGCATTTTCAAAAGCTTTTTTTGTCATGATGTCGCGAGGCTTGATATCTTTTTCAAGCAGCAGCCTGATAGTCATTCCCGCTTTTACACACTCCGATTTCTTTTCTTCGCTCAACGCTGGATTGGATGAACTGTAGGGCAGGCTCATGCCCATGGCTTCAATGGCAGAAGCCATCGTATTGGCAGTGTACATGCCCCCGCAGGCTCCTGCACCGGGGCATGCGTTGCGAATAATATTCCGAAACGTTTCATCCGAAATTTTTCCGGCAAACTTTTCTC
>DATLYB010000479.1:0-7449 GCA_035575215.1 Chitinophagales bacterium | reverse complement strand
CCATGGGAAAAATTGACTTTTTTTGAACCCACTCCTACACCGTCATTATTTCCTTCTCCTTCGCCTCTACGTGCTTGTCCACGCGGGTGATATAGGCATCGGTGGTATGCTGAATTTCATGCTCTGCTTTTTTCGCCTCATCTTCCTCCAGTCCTTTTTTCTGCAGCGTTTTGATGATTTCATTGGCATCGCGTCTGGCATTGCGGATGCTGACCCTTGACTGTTCGGCAAGATGGTGCACCTGCTTCACCAGCGCCTTCCGTCTTTCTTCGGTAAGGGGGGGGATGTTGAGGCGAATCACCTCTCCGTCATTCATGGGAGTGAGTCCTATGTTGGAAGCAAGAATGGCTTTTTCAATTACGTGCAGCAGCGATTTGTCCCAGGGTTTTATCAGGAGTGTTCGAGCATCGGGGGCAGACACATTGGAAACCTGATTCAGCGGAGAATGTGTGCCGTAATAATCAACTTTAATATCATTCAGCATGGAGGGGTTGGCTCTGCCTGCCCTCACCTTTGAGAGTTCATCCTCCAGATGCCTGATGGATTTTTCCATCTTTTCCCTGGCTTCATCCAGATAGTGTTTCACTTCGGCAGTCATAGGCGTTTGGGTTTGTAGCTCTTTGCTTGCAGTTAAAAACGGAATTTCAATGCACTAACGTTCCCACCTTTTCTCCGGTCAAAATCTTTTTCAGGTTGCCTTTCTTGTTTATGTTGAATACGATTATCGGCAGCTTGTTTTCCTTGCACAACGTGAAAGCAGTTTGGTCCATTATCTGCAGGTTGTTCGCCAGCGCTTCATGGAAGGAGAGATAGTCATATTTTTTTGCCGATTTGTCTTTAAGAGGGTCGGCAGTGTAAACGCCATCTACGCGGGTGCCTTTCAGGATGATGTCGGCTTCAATTTCGATGGCGCGCAGGGAGGCAGCCGTATCGGTGGTGAAATAGGGATTGCCGGTGCCGGCAGCGAAAATCACGATTCTGCCTTTTTCCAGATGGCGGATAGCCCGTCTGCGGATATACGGCTCGCAAATCTGCTCCATCTTAATGGCTGACATCAGCCGCGTCATCAGTCCTATTTTTTCCAGCGCGCTTTGCAGCGCCATGCCATTGATGACGGTGGCAAGCATCCCCATGTAATCGCCCTGCGCACGCTCAATGCCGTTTTCTTCCGCCTGCAACCCTCTGAAAATATTTCCACCGCCAATCACAATGGCGACCTGAATCCTGCGGTCAGCGATTTCCTTGATGTCCGCGGCATACTGGTCAATGCGGGCAGGGTCAATGCCATATTGCTTGTCGCCCATGAGGGCTTCACCGCTCAGCTTCAGCAATACCCTCTTGTATGATTTGCCATTTTTCATCCCTCCGATGTTAAGCGGGACGAAGATACTAAAGAATGTTTCTCAAAAATAGATATGAATGAAGGGAGCTGGCGGAAAGGAGATGATTCATTCAGCCACCACTTCAAAATCAATCTCCACCTTCACGTCTTTGTGAAGTTCAACGAGTGCCTTGTAGGTGCCCAGCACTTTGATGTCTTCTTCAAGCAGGGTGATTTTCCTTCGGTCAACATTTACTCCGAAAGCCTTCTTGATGGATTCTGAAAGCTGAAGCGTAGTGACGCTCCCGAAAATCTTGCCGGAGGTGCCGACCTTTGCCCCCACCTTGATGACTGTTTTCTTCAGCTGGTCCACGATGTTTTGGAGCTGGCCCATCAGCTTTTCTTCCCTGCGCTGCTGCTGTTTCTGCTTTTCAGCAGCGAGCCTCTTGGTGCCGTCATCGGCTACTTGAGCAAGCCCGCGTGGTATCAGATAGTTGCGGGCATATCCGGGACGCACCTTCACCACCTGGAACTGTGCGCCTAATTTCTCTACATCCTGCAACAATACAACTTCCATCGGTAGTCTTATTTTAAAAGGTCAGTAACATAAGGCAGTAAAGCGAGTTGACGGGCGCGCTTGATGGCAGTGGCGACTTTGCGCTGGTATTTCAATGAATTGCCTGTCAGCCTTCGCGGTAAAATTTTTCCCTGCTCATTCAGAAACTTCAGCAGAAAGTCAGGGTCTTTGTAATCAATATACTTGATGCCCAGCTTTTTGAAGCGGCAGTACTTCTTTTTCCTCATTCCCAATTTGGGGGAGGTGAGAAATTTAATATCCTTTTGTAACGGACTGGCGGTGGCTGTTGCGTTCATGACTGTTCAGATGCAGTTTCGGTTTGTTCAATGGGTTCGGCAGCAGCAGCAACCCTGTCTTTGCCGACACGGCCTTTGCGCTTGCGTTCGTTGTAGTCAATGGCATATTTATCAAGCTTCACGGTAAGGAAGCGAAGCACATTTTCATCACGCTTCAGGTTCAGCTCCAAGGTAGCGATGAGGTCAGTAGGTGCCTGGTATTCCACCGTGAAATAGTAACCTGTGTTCTTTTTGCGGATAGGATAAGCAAGGTTCTTCAATCCCCATGCTTCTTCATGGATGATTTTCGCCCCGTTGCTTTTCAGAAATTTGGTATAACCCTTGGCAATCTTGCTTACTTCGGCATCTGACTTTTCAGGGGTCAGTATAAGGGTTGTTTCATATTGAGCCGTGTTCATGCTGTTGAAAGCCCGTTTTTAAAGGGATTGCAAAGGTAAAAAAATTATCGGAAGGAAGTGGAGAAAGGGGAAATGATTTTTTCTACATTTGCATCCCGTTTTTTAAAAAAAACGGTGAGGTAGCTCAGTCGGTAGAGCAACGGACTGAAAATCCGTGTGTCGGGGGTTCAATTCCCTCCCTCACCACCAATCCGAATTCAGACAAAATTGCCTGCCGTTACTCTTCTCCGGTATTCGGATGTTCCCTTCCAATGATTTTCTTATCTGAATAAACCGAATCTTTTTCCATCATTTCATTTTCCTTTTGCAATTCTTCAACCACCCGCTGATTGATTAAGCCGTCCAAATCCGGCTGCCCGGCATTCACCCAGGCAGTAAACCAGAAACTGCCCACGTCAATCACCGATTCACGCAACCGCCTTTCCGCCATGTTATTCAATCTTGCGTCATACGCTGTTGTGTATGCTTCGGAATAAACTTTGGCGGTCACATTTCCTCGTTGTTCGAAGCTGTAAACCTGGTCAGCAGGAAACTCTTCCCTCAGTTTTTTTTCAACCAGTAAAACGCTGTCAACCAACCGGTGGCTTGCCAGCACGATGTCCCAGATTTCGTCCAGCGGATGTTCAATATATTTTGCCTTGCCGACAAAATAGTCATAGTCGTCACCGAACAGCTCCGGGATGCGCGACTCCCAGAAGCCATGGATGCCCACCTGGTTTGTAAGCTGTCCGTTGTAGTTTTCGGTTGTGTGCAGCGGCACATGCGCATCAGCGATGTAGTGACCCAGTTCGGTTGACAGGCGCAGAATCCGGGCTGCATCCTTTTCCCTGAAGGCAGCCGTCAGCCACCCCATCATTCTGTTCACATGCCAGGGGACAATGCCGTAAGCGAGGAGGGTGTCTTCGGTGAATTTTGCCACTGCGCTGTCCCAATGGCGCGGGACGTTGTCAAACGGATAGGTGCCGTAATGGTCAATGTCAATGTAGTGGCGGGGCGCTTCATCAGCCGATGAATATCTGCGCTTATCGGGGTTCACCGCGCTGGCGGTGATATATTCAATGTGATGCTTGTAGAAGCCGAACATCTCCTGCGGCAGGGTGAACACGGCAATGCGGTTGATGCGCTTGTGCGCCCAGAAGCCCCAGGGCAAAGCGGCATGCAAGCCAAATGAAACCAGCGCCAGAATTAACCAAAGCCGTCTCATGATGATTAGCCGATGACGGATTTGTTCGCGGCTGACACAGCCCGTTCGCGCTGCGCTATCGCCTCCCACTCTGTTATTCCGCCTGAGACGATAAATTTCATAAACTCAGCCACCGGAACATCCAGCGGGGTAACATCCTTCGAATCCACCACAAAAAGGTTTCCTGAGAAATTGTAGGAATGCGGAAGATACACCGCCACCTTGCTTTTCAGCCCGATGAAGCCGAGGTCTTCGCGGGTGATGAAGCCCAGCTTCTGAAATGAGGGATTGCCGTTGATGTTAACGACTACAGGCTGGTTGAATTTTTTCTTTTCACTGACGAAAGCTCCCACAAAATCTTTCAGGGAGGAATAGATAAGATTGATAAGAGGCGCGCGGGCAATGCCATGCTCCAGCATGATGAACACCGGACGGAAAAACAGCGTGGAGCTGAGGAATCCAATCAGCGTGATGAGCAAAACGAGAATGACAATGCCCAGCCCGGGAAACCGTATATTGAAGAGCTGCTCCAGAAAATCATTCACCGAATCATCCAGCACTTTGAACAAAGCATAAATGATGTAAAGGGTGATAACAATGGGCGCAAGCAGCAGCAAGCCGCGCAGCATGTAAGAGATAAGTGTTTTCATGGGATTTCATTTTTTCAACACAAGCCGGAATGCAAATTACATTTTTCCGGTTTGGTTTTTACGGTTGCCGCTCCGTTCCCCCGATTCTCTTTTAACCATCCTATAACTTTGCCGCTCACCTCTTTGGTTTTTTAATCATGAGAAAAATCCTGCTTTCTTTCCTCTTTATTTCATCGGTATCACAGGCGCAAATCCATCCCGCCAGCGTGACCATTGCGCGCGACAGCTTTGGCGTGCCCCACATTTTTGGTAAAACGGATGCCGATGCCGCTTACGGCCTGGCATGGGCGCATGCCGAAGATGATTTTGAAAACATTCAATACAACCTGCTGGCAGGCAAAGGCATGCTGGGTGAAGTCCTCGGCAAAAAGGGCGTGCTGTTCGATTTCGGTTTGAAGTTTCTCGGAATTGACACGCTGGTAAAAGCCCGTTATGAAACTGACATAGCCGCTGATTTTAAAAAAGTGCTGGAAGGGTATGCGCAGGGCGTAAATGATTATGCAATGACTCACCCCGAGGAGGTGCTGCTGAAAAAAGCGTTCCCTGTCACCCCGCAGGACGTGCTGCAGGGCTACACGCTGCAAGGCTCGCTGCTTGCCGGCTTGGGCATGGCGCTGAAAGCCATGCGTGATGACAAGGTCAGGGAATACTATGCTCCCAACGACCAGGGCTCCAATGCGGTGGCGATTTCTCCCGCCCGCACCACCGACTCCGCGGCTTACCTGCTCATTAATTCGCATCAGCCCATAGAAGGGCGTTTCGCCTGGTATGAGGCACACATCCAAAGTGAAGAGGGTTGGAACTTCATCGGAGGGCTTTTCCCCGGAGGCGTTACATGCTTCGTTGGCTCCAATGAGCACCTTGGCTGGGTACACACCACCAACTACCACAACTTTGGCGACATCTACCGGCTTGAAGTCAATCCGAAGAACAAACACCAGTACCGCTACGATGGCGCATGGCGCAATTTCTCCAAAAGAAAAATAATGCTGAAAGTGAAGCTGGGCTTATTCAAACCGGCAGTAAAGCGAACGGTTTTGGAAACGGAATACGGTCCGGTTTTTAAAACAAAAAAAACGCTGTATGCCATCCGCTTTCCGGCATACAGCGACATCCGTGCTGCCGAGCAGTGGTACCGCATGAACCGGGCGCGCACTTTCGCTGAGTTTGAGCGCGCGCTGAAGATGCAGGCGGTGCCCCTGTTCAACGTGATTTATGCCGACCGCGCAGGCAACATCTTCTTTCATTCCGGCGGGCGAATACCGAAGCGCAACCCTTCGCTGAATTGGGCGCAGCCCATCATAACATCCACCTCCGCCCACAAGTGGACTGAGTTGCTGAGCTATGAGGAAAAGCCGGCTGTGCTCAATCCTTCGTGCGGCTTTGTTTACAACTGCAACCAAACGCCCCTTTATTCGTCTGGCGAAGGCTGTGAATGGGAAGGCTATTTTGCGGGTATGCAGCAGTTTGTTTACAACCGGGGCGAGCGCTTCAGGGAAATGC
The DNA here is from genome assembly GCA_035575215.1 of Chitinophagales bacterium. Taxonomy (GTDB): domain Bacteria; phylum Bacteroidota; class Bacteroidia; order Chitinophagales; family CAIOSU01; genus DATLYB01. The sequence goes on along the minus strand of DATLYB010000479.1, from coordinate 1,521 downwards.
TGGAAGGACACAGCGGAAATTTTTCATGGGATGATTTTCAGCGCATCAAGTACGACAAGGCTTACAGCGACACGGGCGCTTATGTAAAACACTTCGGAGTGCTTTTTTCGCTGGATGAAAAAAAATATCCCGGCATCGCAGACGCTATCCGCAAGCTGAAGCAATGGAACCGGCAGGGTGAGGTTGACAATCCGGATGCGGCATTGGCAATGGTGACGCATGATTTTCTGCGCAGGCAATGCGACTGCCCGTTTGCGCTGTTGATGATTCGCCCGCGAGCCGTCACGGAAGAGGAAGCCGTTCGGGCGATTCGCGATGCAAAAAAATTTCTGCTGAAAAAGCACGGCTCGCTGAATGTCCCGCTGGGCAAGGTGCAGCGGCATATTCGCGGTGAGGTGAACATTGCCGCCAGCGGCTTGCGTGAAGTGCCCCGCGCTGCCAATGCCGTCCTTTATGACAAGAAAAAAGGACTCTTCAGAATCGAAGGCGGTGACGGCTACATCCAGATGGTGAAGTTTCTCAGGAACAAAACAGAACTGCACAGCGTGAATGCCTATGGCGCGTCAGCGCATCCCGCCAGCCCCCACTATACCGACCAGATGGAGATGTTCCAGCAAGAAGAATTCAAGAGGATGGCGTTTGATAAAGATGAAATTTTGAAAAAGGCAGTGAGGGTGTACCATCCGGGTAAATGATTCGCAAAACGAATTTGGGTTTGCACCTTCCTTCGTATTTTTACCATCCCTTTTCAAAAACAAAAAAACTGAGCCATGCTGACTGAAACATCCAAATCCATCATTGAAAGCGCAGTGAAGGCTATTCATGCCCGCACTTTCTATGCAGCCTATCCTGAACATCCGAAAGCCTATGGCGAGGAAGCTCCGAAAAAGGGATTGGAAGAATACCAAAGCCTGCTCGGCAAAAATTTCACCGCCTTGCTGCAGGGAAAAAATACAGGTTTCGCTGGAGAGGAAGTTTCCCCCTATACGCTTGAGCCGCTGAACATCCGGTATCCCAGGTTTGCAGTGGAGGATTTAATCAGCAATGCGGAAGGAGCTTTTCAAACATGGAAAAAAGTATCGCCTGACGACCGTGTGAATGTGCTGGTTGATTCTTTGGAAAAAATCAAGAGCAGGTTCTTCACCATTGCCTACGCCACGCAGCACACCACCGGACAGTCGTTCATCATGTCATTTCAGGCTTCGGGTCCGCATTCCAATGACCGGGCGCTGGAAGCGCTGGCGCTCGGCTATGAGGAGCTGAACCGCTTTCCGCATGAAATCATCTGGGAGAAGCCGATGGGGAAAGATGTAAGCGTCAAGCTCGACAAGGTGTACCATGCCGTACCCAAAGGCATCAGCCTTGTCATCGGATGCTCCACGTTTCCGGTGTGGAACAGCGTGCCGGGGATATACGCCAGCCTGGTTACCGGCAATCCGGTGATTGTGAAGCCGCATCCCAAATCAGTACTGCCCATTGCCCTTGTGGTGGCTGAAATTCAGAGGGCATTCAAAGAAGCGG
>DATLYB010000478.1:0-9102 GCA_035575215.1 Chitinophagales bacterium | reverse complement strand
TTCACCATCACTTTTTCTTCCGGGATGCCGATTCTTTCACGGGTGGCGTCAATAATTCTTTTATTTGCCTGGTGGGGCACGAGCCAGGCGATGTCTTCTCCTTTCAGGTTGTTTCTTTTCATCACCTCTTCACACACATTCGCCATGTTCACCACTGCGAATTTGAAGACCGGAGGTCCTTCCTGATAAACAAAGTGCTCCTTTGCGTCAATTGTGTCATAGGAAGGAGGTTTTGCTGAGCCTCCCGCCTTAATGTGCAGATGCTTGCATCCGGAGCCGTCCGAATGCATCACGAAATCCATGATGCCGTATTTTGGCGAGGGCTCCAGCAACACTGCACCCGCGCCATCTCCGAAGAGCACGCACGTTTCACGGTCTTCGTAATTGATGATAGATGACATCTTATCAGCGCCTACCACAATCACTTTTTTATACACCCCGGATTGAATGAATTGAGCGCCTGTTGCCAGTGCGTATAAGAACCCTGAGCAGGCTGCGTTCAGGTCATAACTGAATGCTTTTTTTATTCCGGCTTTATCGCAGATAATATTGGCAGTGGCGGGGAACGGAAAATCAGGGGTAACGGTGGAACATATCAGCAGGTCAATCTCATCAGGTGAGGTGCCGCTGGTTTCCAGCAATCCGGTGACGGCTTTTACTCCCAAAAAAGAGGTGCCTGCTCCTGCTTCTTTGAGGATGCGTCTTTCTTTGATTCCCGTGCGGGTGGTAATCCATTCATCGCTGGTGTCCACCATTTTTTCCAAATCAGCATTGGAAAGCACGCTTTCCGGCACATAGCCATGCACCGCTGAAATGGCAGCATGAATCTGGCTCATTTAACTACGTAACCAGTTAAGCGTTTACTTTCGCCTCAGCCACCAGCCTTCCGTTGTAATAAAGGTTGCCATCAACATAATATGCCCGGTGGCGGAGATGCGGAGTGCCGGTTGTCGGGCAGATGTCAATGGTAGGTATGGAAGTTTTGAAATGCGCCCGTCTGGTGCGGGAGCGCTGCTTGGAATGTCGTTGTTTTGGATTTGGCATGATTTGGTTTTTTAGTTCACCGGTTTACGGCTCCGTTAATAAAATTCTTAACCACTCATTTAATATTTTTCAACGCTGCCCAGCGGGGGTCAGGCTCTTTGTTTTTTTGTTCTTCCCCTTTCAGAATTTTTAAAACCTTTTCATTGCATCCCGGAGACCCGTCAGCATGAGGCGGACAAATCCGCTGCATCGGCAGGCTCAGATTCACCAACTCGTAAATCAACTGGCTTACATCCACATAAATGTCATGCGGTGAAATATAGATGATGTCTTCATCATCTGCGTGCTGCCGTTTTGCCTCCGAATCAAATTTTACATAGACGCGGTGTTCGTCCAGAATTTCCTGGTCGAATTTTTCGGCACACCGGTCACAGTCCGTCTCCACCGTTCCTCCGATGTGAAAATCAAGAACAAAAAAACTTTCCCGTTTGTCAAAATCCACGTCCACATGCACGCTGCTTTTCCCAAGCACAGATTCTTTAAAACACCGGAAAAAATCTTCCCCGACTTCAAACCGGAAGTGATGCACCCCCGTTTTCAACCCTGTGAAAGGAATCCGATATGCCTTTAAGATATCCAAAGAACCGGGATTTTAAAACAGGATGGCAAAGATAAGGATTAACGGGTAAGGAAAAAAGGTTAATCCTGCGCAATCTCCCTTTTTTTCAGGGGGTGGGCGGTGTACTCCAGATATTCTGTGCGATGATGGCAGACGTCAACGGCAAGAAATACGGCTTCGCGGAACGATTCATGATTCGCACAGTCTTTTCCGGCAATGTCATAAGCCGTACCATGGTCGGGCGAGGTGCGGATAATGGGGAGCCCCGCAGTGAAATTGACACCGGTATCAAAAGAAATCGCCTTGAAGGGCGTCAGCCCCTGGTCGTGATACATGGCGAGCACGGCATCGAATTTTTTGTAGAGGGCAGAGCCGAAAAACCCATCAGAGGGGTACGGACCAAATGCGAGAATACCGCTTTCCTGCGCTTTGGCAACGGCAGGGGCTATCACTTCTTTTTCCTCTTTGCCAATAACTCCGCTGTCACCGGAATGGGGATTCAGTCCGAGCACAGCGATTTTTGGTCCCGTGATGCCGAAGTCTTTTTTCAGCGAGTGGTTCATAATTTCCAGCTTGGTGAGTATTTTTTTTGAATTTGCCTGCTCGGCTATCTCCCGGATTGGAATGTGCTCTGTGACAAGACCTACGCGCAGCCGCTCGCTCACCAACATCATCAGCGAGTCGTTTAATCCGCACTTCTGCGTTATGTAACCGGTGTGCCCGGTGAATTCTTTTCCCTTTGGCTTTACGGTGCTTTTGTTTAATGGGGCAGTTACCAGCACGTCAATTTTTTTTGCGAGAATATCATTCAGCGCGGTATCCAGGGCGAGGAGCGCACAATCTCCCGCTTTCTGCGAAGGCTGCCCGAAGTTGATTATCACTTCCTCCTCCCAGCAGTTGATGATGTTGAGGTTTTTGGGATTGATTTCATTGAAATCCCTAATGGGATGCAGGTTCAGCTTGTCAACGGTGGGAAAATGCTTTTTATGGTAAGCGACCACGTTGGCATTGCCATAAAGGACGGGAATGCAGAAGTCAAACATTTTCGGCTCGTTGAACGTCTTCAGGATGACTTCCAGCCCGATGCCGTTGATGTCGCCTATGGTGATGCCTGCCTTCACCCGCTTGTGTGGCGCTGCCATCAGGATGCTTTCTTTTTAAGGAAATCAAAAAGCAGCCTCACGCCCACACCGCTGCCGTTTTTCAGGCGGTAGCCGTCAGGCTTTTCAAGAAAGGCGGGACCGGCAATGTCAAGATGCACCCAGGGGTAATCGGTAAATTTTTTCAGGAACATTCCGGCTGTAATCGCCCCTGCATTGGCGCCCCCGATATTTTTTACATCGGCAATATCCGATTTGATGTAATTGTCATATTCATCCCATAAGGGGAACCGCACGAGCCTTTCATAAACATTATTGCCGCTGTCTTCCAATTCGCGGTTCACCCTTTCATTCGCGGTGCTCATATAAACGATTCCTTCCGGACCTATGGCGCGGGCGGCTGCTCCCGTCAGCGTAGCGAGGTCAATCACCAATTCGGGCTTGTATTGTTTTGCATAGCTGAGCGCATCGGCAAGTATCAAACGTCCCTCGGCATCGGTATTCAGCACTTCCACCGTTGAGCCGTTGTGCATGGTAAGCACATCGCCCGGCACATAGGCGTTTCCGCCCGGCCGGTTTTCTGTAGCGGGAATCAATCCCACTACATGCACCGGCAGCTTTGCTTTCGCGACAGCGTAAATGGCACATGCCACGGCCGCGGCTCCCGACATGTCACATTTCATCGTATCCATCGAGCCGGGGGTGGGCTTCAAACTCAAACCGCCCGTGTCATATACTACGCCTTTTCCCACCAACACGTAAGGAGTCTTGTTTTTAGCCCGCTTTGGTTTCCATTCAAGAATCGTAAACGTGGGCGGATTGGGGCTTCCCCGATTCACCGCCAGCAAGCCTCCCATCTTCAGCGCCTGAATTTTTGCCTTATGAAACACCTCGACAGCGAATCCAGCTTTTTTCCCCAGCAGCTCAATCTCCTTGCTGAGCTGCTCGGCAGTGAGATAGGAGAGGGGCTCATTAATCAGGTCGCGCGCTGTCAGCGTTGCTTCCGCAGTGATTTGAATTTGCTCCAGCTCTTGCGTATCGGCTTCCGAAGAGGAGATAAAAATGCTTTTCAGGGTGTTCGCGCCATTCTTGTCGGTGGTGCGGTATTTAAGAAATTGGTAATTGCCCAGCAGGGCGCCTTCGGCAGCGAGGGAAGTCACCCGCTTTTTTCCCGTAAGGTTCACCAATGAAATCTCCTCCAGCTTGTTCTGATTGCACAGCGCCACCGCACTGCACGCATCTTTCCGCCACTGCTCGTCAGCCTTGTATCCCCTGTTTTTATCCTCATTGAAAATCACAAACAAAAACCTGCTTCCGTCATTAAGCACGGCAGGTTTCTGCTTGTTCGTAATGGCTTTTTTGACAAAAGCTATTTGCCCGGCATTCAATCCTGCTTTCTTCTCAAGTTGTGATTCTTTGTCAGCGAGAATTAAGAGATTTGATTGCGGATTTATTTTCTTTACCAGTCGGATGGCAGCGGTGAACATGATGAAAATTTTAGCCTCACCCGCCTCTCTCCGAAGGAGAGGGAGTCCGGAGTTTTTTTCCTTGACAGGAGAGGAATAACTTAATGAATCGCCAAAATTACAGATTAAAACGAAATGGAAATACAGGCTGGGGCAGAGTCAAAAAGCAGCTGGGGCAGCATTTCCTGAAAGACGAACAAACGGCTGAAAGAATCGTCAGCAGTCTGAAAGCTGAGACGGATAGTGTATTGGAAATCGGTCCGGGCAGAGGTGTGCTGACGCAATTTTTGCTGCAGAGGTTCGGGGAGCGCTTTCATGCCATTGAGATTGACAGGGAGTTGATTCAGTACCTGTCGGAAAAATTTCCGGAGATGGAGGGCAGGTTGCACAATGAAGATTTTTTGAAAATAAAGAGCCTTTTCCCGCCCCCCTCCAAAGGAGAGGGAGCTTGGAGGGCATCCGTTGAACGGCCGCGCAGCATCGCCCTCATCGGGAATTTTCCCTACAACATTTCAACACAAATCATTTTTCGTGTTTTGGAATTTCGTGACAGCGTGAAAGAAGTGGTCGGGATGTTTCAGAAAGAAGTGGCAAAAAGAATTGTCGCCAATCCCGGAAGCAAAGATTACGGCATCATCAGCGTGCTGCTGTCCGTTTGGTATGAGCGCGAGTATTTGTTTGAGCTTCCACCGGATGCCTTCACGCCTCCGCCACAAGTTCATTCGGCTGTTATCCGGCTCACGCGCAACGCGGTGAAGTCAATGGAATGCAATGAAGAATTGTTTAAGAAAATAGTGAAGACGGCATTCAATCAAAGGCGGAAAATGCTGCGGAACAGCTTGTCGGGGTTAATGGATGCGATGATTCTGAAGGATAAAATTTTTGAAAAGCGACCGGAGCAGCTGGGAATGGAAGAGTTTGTAAAAATTGTCAAAAGGTGTGAAGGTAAGGAGCTGAACGGCTAATCCAATCCGCTTTCCCTTAAAACATGCTCAATTCTATGTTTCCACAGATGCTGGGCGGAAGTTCGCCTGGCATAAGCCTCTCCGATTTTTTCCGATTCGGCAGCATGCTTCATGTAAAATTTAGCCTTGTCGGCACATTCGTCTATCGAATGAAAAGGAACATACTCCTTGTCCGGTTCATAATAGCCGTCCAGCGCATCTGAGCGGTGCGCCAGCATCACGGTGCCGCTCAAGCCCATGTCAAACACACGGCTTTTGATTTGAATCACGTTGCCCGATGAACTGTCAAGCGGAGTAAACGAAATGCGGGTTCTGTTCCATAATGCATTTACCTGCTCAAAATTCAAAATGCTCAGTTCTCTTGCCAGGTCCGGTCTGAATCGCTTGATGAAGGCGTTGGACAAATCATTCTTCAGTTTTCTGAATCCGGTCAATTTTATTTCGGGGTCTGAAAGGTTTCCGGAGCCCATGCCGAAGGAAACCAGCCCGATTTTCTTCAGCCTGCGCACCTGCTCGTCCCGCTTGCCGTAAAATTGCCCTACAAAGCTGAAAGGGATGTCTTTCTTCGTCTGCAGCCCGTTCCAAAATCCGGTGCAAGCCCATTGTGCATGCAGCAGGTTAGAATAACGGCTCTTGTTGCGCTGGTAAACCCGGGGGTCGTTGGTCACCATAAACGTGAACCAGCTAATCATCTTCTCTGAATAATCCTTCCACCGCCACTCGTCATCGCTGTTCCATGCAACGAGGGCACTGTGCTTTTTTGCTTCATGCAAAGTCGCTTCATCAAATTCATCTTTTGCTGTGGCGATGAATACGGCATCATATTTTCCGCCCCTTACCAGCGCGAGAAATGTTCTGCGCATCTGCTCTTTGCTCACTGCGCTGGCGGTTTGATAATCGAAAAAATCAACCTCATGCCCCATACTGAGCGGTACTTTATAGAGGTAATAAAACTGCGGCTCGATGCCTTTTGAAAAGCCGTAATACCGGTAATAAGTACAAGTGAGTATCCGCATGGAAGCTATGGAAACAGCTAAGAAAGTTTGGGCTAAAGTTAAAATTTGACGATTAACTTCTTGGGTCCCTCTGCTCCGGCAAGAAGCAGGAACAAACCGTAATTTTATGTTTGAAATTTGATTCGGAAGAGGAGCAGGAAATAAAGACTCCAGGCACATGTGACAGAAACAAACAATAATGCGCGATTTCACCCTTGAAGCTTATTCGAATTATTTATCAGCGATAAAAAAAGCCGGTTTCGAGTTTAAAGTGTTCAGGGAGTTTATTGTTCGGCAGAACGAGGAAAATAAATGCTGTCTTGTGAGGCATGATGTTGACCGCAAACCGTTGAATGCCCTGCGGATGGCAAAATTGGAATATGCACTGGGCGTGAAAGCCACCTATTACTTCAGAAACCGCAGGGCGGCTTTTATACCTGAAATCCTTCAGCAGATTGAAGCTCTGGGGCATGAAGTGGGCTATCACTATGAGAATCTTGCCGACACCAAAGGCAATTATTCCCGCGCTTTGAATGATTTTGAAGAGAATCTGAAATTATTCAGGAAATATGTGAAGGTGGATACCATCTCGATGCACGGCAGCCCCTTAAAACCGTTTGACAACCGTAACTTGTGGAGAACAAAAGAAAATCACTTTCTGCTCAGGGAAAGGTTTTCGCTGCTCGGGGAAGTTTATCTCGATATTGATTACACTGACATTGCTTACATCACCGATACGGGAAGAAACTGGCGGGGAAAGAACAACGTCAGGGATAAAACCAACTCAAAAATACCGGTTGCCTTTGCTAACGGGGTTGAATTGTTGAATTATCTGGAAACCCGCCCGGCTTCAAAACTTGTTTTTCAGGTGCATCCTGAAAGGTGGAGCAATAATTTTCTGGAGTGGCAAATTCAATATTTTAAAGACCATCTTGCCAATCTGGCGAAACAGGCAGCAGGATTTTTCTCAAAAGAATGAAAATCATTATCAGCGATAGTCCGAGCTATAAATGCATTGTCGTTGCCAGGTTCATTAAATGCCATTACCCTGCCATTGAGATTGTCACTTTCAGTGACAAAGCTCTTTCAAAATGGCTTCACACGAAGTATTCCGACCGTCACATCCTTATCAACAGCCATCCTGTAAGCAATCCCGAAGGGTACATAGCCGAATTGAAGGACATCGTTGAAAAAGAGAAACCCGATTTGTTTTTTCCGGTGAACAGCGAAGAAATCAATTTGCTGATTCAGAAAATCGAGCTGTTCGGGAAGTCGCTGGCTTATTGGGGCGACTACGATACCTTCCAGCTGCTTAACGAAAAAGACAACCTGCACCAGCTGGCTTCGGGGCTGGGGATAAATGTTCCGCAGCGTTACAAGGATTTATCTGAAGCTCAAGTCCCCTTTATCATTAAACCTGTACATTCATCTGCTTCAAAGGGCATCCGGTATGTGTTCACCGAAAATGACAGGCAGATTTTAATGAAGCAAAAATTAGAAAAGGGAAATTGCATCATTCAGCAGTATATCGAAGGCGAAGGAGCGGGATTTTCAGTGTTTGCCGTAAAAGGTGAAATAAAATCTTCCTTCGGGCACAAAAGGCTTTTCGAATACCCGGTTTCGGGCGGTTCCAGCGTTTACCGTGAAAAGTATTTTCATCCGGCAATGAAACCCGCGGCTGAAACGATTCTGCGGGAAACGCGGTGGTCCGGCTTTGCCATGTTTGAATTTAAAGTGACTGCGGCAAATGAAGCCTATCTTATCGAGGTGAATCCCCGGATATGGGGGTCCATCAACGAGGGACTTCAGAACGGAGTCAACTATTTTGAATACCTTCTTGGACCTGAGAAAAACCCTCTCCGCATTACCGGTGAAGTAAAAACGTATCTCTCCCCGCTTTTTTTTCTTTCATTAATGCGGTATGTCTTGCGGGGTGACTTTGGAAAACCGGCTTATTATTTCAAACATTTGTTCAGGAGTCGTCCCGATGTGTCGTTTTTTTCAGACCCGAAAGGGTGGCTGAGTCTTCTGCTAAAAGCAATTTGAAATTGAAAAAGATAAATGTTATCGATTTGGACGAAACACTTCTGCCTTATGACTCCATGCGGAAATTCTATGCCCTGTGGTGGCAAAGGACGTCTTGTTTCCTGCCGCTGACAATGCTGGCGATTCAAAGAAAGCTGCATCTCAAAAACCGAAAGCATTTTGTTGAAAAATTCCTGAAGGAGGCGGGCGCGCAACCTGATTTTGAAAAGGTAAGCCGGGAGTTTGGAAAAACACTTATCCGCGATTTATCGGGTGCTGTGATTAAAAAGGTAGAAGCACAGACGGATACCGCCACAATCAACGTCCTGTGCACGTCATCGCCCGAATGCTACAGCTGCATGATAAGCGAGCATCTTGGCTGGGCATTAGTCGGAAGCAAGTTTGAAAACGGCACTTTCATTCACAATTACGGGGAGCGCAAGGCTGAGAATATTCTTAAAAAATTCCCGAAAGAAGCTCACCATTATAATTTCTCCATAAGCAATTCCGAAAGCGACCTGCCGCTCCTGAATCTCTTCTCCCGATTTGAACTGCGGATATGACGCAAGCATCTGAATTTTCAAAAATGACATCCTCCGCCAGTGGTTAATTTTACAGAGAAAAAAAATCACAGGCGGTTAAATAATGTGCGGCATTCTTGGCGTGTCCATCGTGAATAAAGCCCCTCTTAAACAGGATTACAAAAAATGGGTGAAAGAATTGTTTCTGCTGTCAGAATCACGGGGGAAGGAAGCATCCGGCTTTGCTTTATGCAACGGCACGCAACTGCGCTATTTGAAAACGCCTTTTCCGGCTTCGGATATGGTGAAGTCGAAAGTCTTCAACAAGGAAATTGATGGATTGATTGATTCGGGGACAGAAACCCTCACGGTGATTGGGCATTCCCGCCTTGTTACCAACGGCTATGAGCATCATAACATCAACAAC
>DATLYB010000477.1:0-5461 GCA_035575215.1 Chitinophagales bacterium | reverse complement strand
GCCGTTGAGGATGTCCGACTGTCCGCGCACCCCGGCAAATGACAGTGCAAGGCGGCTGGGGTCGCGCATGCTGGCGGCAAACTTTTCAGCAGTTTCAATGGTGAATGAGCGCGCGCTTGCCACTGCCATTGTATTCAGCGGCTCATCTGCTTTGCGGCTTGCCTGCACCACTACTTCCTTGAGAGGCGCGGCAGAAGGAACTATCTCAAAGGTGAAGAATGATTTTCCAGCAGGCGAAACGTCCACCTGCTGCAGCAAAAACGGCTCATACCCGATGAAGGTGACTCGGACTTCATACTTTCCGGCAGGAGTTTTTTCGATTTTGAATGTTCCGCTCGAGTCGGTGACGGCTCCTGAAAACAGTTCACCCCTGCTGAATACTACATGCGCGCCCGGCATCGGTTCTTTTGTTTCCGCATCAATGATTTTTCCGCCAACGGTATGCAACTGCTGAGCGAATGCCGCACACAAAGCGCCTGATAAAAGAATGATAAGGGAAATATGACGGAGTTGTTGAAGAGTCAATGAAATTTGCAGATTTGCGTCAGTGGTTCAAAAATAAAATTTAACGGCAACCTTTCAGCGGGAAGGGAGACATTAAAGGAGAATTTTTATCAACAACCCTGCCTACTCACGACTTCGGTTAAGCCCGCATCCGTTTCAGCTTTTTATTTCTGCGCGAGAGTCTTTTTTTCATTTTCACGATAAGCTTCCTGAACCCCCGTTTCTTTAATTTTTTCCTGGAAATCTTCTTTTCTCTTTTTGGGGCAATTTGTGGGGCAATCCGCCTTGGGGCGTGCTCGCTTTTTTGCAGTTCGTGCATGATGATGTGGCTGATTTGCCGGGCGTGCCGCACAATCATGAAATGCGTGCCGCCCCGGATGCGGTGATAGTTTTTGATGTAAATGTGCGGAAAGATATTGTCTTCATCGCCATGAATATGCACCAGATTTTCCGGAACGTCTTTGTTTTGCCAATGAATAGCCTGATCAACCGCCCATTTGTTAAACCGGATGTCAATTTTCTCAAGCATGTCATTGACGAGTTCTTTTTCAGCCTCGTTTAAATCGCCCAAAGCCCAGCGATGCCAGAATCCGAACTTCACAGCGAGGCTTGCCGGAAACATCCTGTAAAATTTCAAAAGATACAGCATGCTCATCTTGTAAGGACGCTCATGATAGGTTTTGATGCTGGAGATGATGAACACCTTGTGCGTCTTCACCAGCTTTGACAGCTCAATGGCAACGATTCCTCCGAATGAAAGTCCGATGAAAACAGGGGCGGTGTCTTTTTTTATCTGGGGAAGCAGGCGCTTCACATACTCCTTCAGCGTTTCATGCTTATGGGGTGAAAGCCATTTAATAGGCACCAGTTCGTATCCCGGCAGTTCAAGATATTTAAAAACCGTTTCATCGCATCCCACACCCGGAATCAGGTAGATGGTTTTTTTCATTAAGGGTTGTTTTACAATAGGAGTAAACCTAAAAATAAAGAATTTAGTTACAAAAAAAGCCCGCCTAACCTATTCTTTTCAGGCATTTGAGTCAAACCATAATTCCCACTCATTTAATTGAATTGACCAAAAGATAATACGGTAACGCCTTTATCTTTGTTGGAAATAGCGACAGCATGATGAAAATTGACAGCGCGTATGGGCAGGAATAAATCGGAAGACGGGAGCAGCGGAAAGGCGGAGAGATGCGGCTGCATTATTGATTTCAATCCTCCTCCTGAGAATTTTGTGTGGAAGTTCACCCAGCCGCTTCGCGACTACTTCACTCCTGAATTTCTACGTTTTGACATCATCGAACCCGACAAGCCCGCTCTCTATATCGCCAATCACACCATTTACGGCATCACCGATTGGACGCTCTTTATAGCTGAAGTGTACCACCGGAAAAACATCTTCATCCGCACCCTTTCCGACAATATGCACTACACCATCCCGGTGTGGCGCGAGCTGGTCGAATATTTCGGGATGATACGCGGCACGCGCGATAACTGTTCAGCTTTGATGAAAGCGGGGCAGCACATCCTGGTATATCCCGGAGGCGGACGGGAGGTGTTTCGCCTGAAAAATGAGAAATATTCGCTGCAATGGAAGAAAAGGACAGGGTTCGCCTACATGGCAATTCAGCATGGCTATGACATTATTCCCGTGGCGCAGGTGGGCGGTGATGATGCTTATGAAATCGTTGCCGATGCACATGACATCATGCACTCTGCCTTCGGAAAATTTCTGCTTAACACCGGTATCTATAAAAAGCTGAAAGATGCCGAATATCTTCCTCCGCTATCAAAAGGCTTGCTGGGCACGGCTTTACCGAAACCAGTGAAGCTTTATTTTTCTGTCTGTGAACGGATTTCAACTAAAAAGTACAAGGGTGATACCCGCGAGGATAATCTGTGGCGCTTGCGTGAAGAAACGGAATATGAATTGAGCCGGGAACTGCTGAAGCTGCTTGAATACCGGAAAAAAGATGATATAGGCTGGATGAGGAAGCTGCTGGTGAAGCTGTAACCGCATTCGCGCACGGTAATCACTCGTTACCACTTCAACTTAATACCTAACACCCGCCACTCAACTTATACCACTCTTTTATGGAACCGCTGCACCTTGCGGTAAGGATACACGTCAATGATTTCACCCCGTGACTGCCGCTCCTGCATGTTTTTCCAGAACTCAACGGTAAACAAATCTTCGTGTGCTTCAAAGAAAATGTCGCGTAACCTGCCGGGTGCGATAATGAAGCGTTTCAGCTCTTCGGGGAAAATGTCGTTATCCCCAACTGAATACCATGGCTCATCCGGCTCAGGCTCGTCATTGTTTTCCGGCAGCCTTCTGAAGTTGCAATCAGTGACCAGGCACAGCTCGTCATAATCATAAAACACCACCCTGCCGTGACGGGTAACTCCGAAATTTTTAATTAGCAAATCACCGGGAAAGATATTCGCGGCTGCAAGTTCTTTAATGGCATTTCCGTAGTCAATGATGGCATCTTCGGCTTCCTTTTCCCCAGCCTGCTGCACAAAGATGTTCAGCGGAATCATCTTTCGCTCAATGTAACAGTGCTTGATAATCACTTTATCCCTATCCACAATGACGCTTTGGGAAGCAATGCGCTGCAGTTCATCAAGAAGTTCGGCTTCAAACCGGTGTTTGTCATACACCAGAAACTCGAACTCCTGCGCGTCAGCGAGCCTGCCGACACGATCATGAAGGAACACTAATTTGTACTTGCTCATCACGCTTTGACGCGTGGTGCTTTTGGGCGGGTCGAATTTGTCCTTTATCACCTTGAAGACGATGTTCATCGTAGGCAGCGTGAACACTTCCATCACCATGCCCCTTACCCCGGGGGCAAGCACAAATTGTTCATCCGTTTGCGCAAGGTGCTTGTTAATCTCACGGTATAACAGCGTTTTGCCGTGCTTGTCACAGCCGATGGAATTATACAGCTCTGAGCGCCTTTTAAGTGGCATGATGCTTTTCAGGAAGTGCATCAGACCCGAAGTATTTTCAATATCAACCAGAAAATAGGAGCGAGTGAAACTGAACACCACGCTCACTTCATTGGAGGTGCACAGCACGGCATCCACCACGATGCCCGTGTCAAACGGGTTCAGGAGGGCGAGTGCGAAGGGAATGATGTGGTCGCCTTTGATAATTCTGCCGATGAGATAAGCCCCTTTGTTGCGGAAAAAAACAGGCTTCAGCATTTCGATGCGCTCAAAATCAAACGAGCCGAAATCTTCAGCCAGCTTTTCTTTTATTTTGTTGCTGACCAGATGGATGTAATAATCCGGATTGTCATATTTGATGAAGAACTTGTAATCGCTGAAAATCTTTTTCACGATGGAATACGTTGCGCCCTCCAGCCTGTAGGTATTGTACAGCCAGCCATCAGGGGGGGATGTCGGCTCATCGGCTGTGTGTGTGAATTCTATCTCTTCATCAACGCCTTGCGTGACGAAAATTTTCCGCGTGAGGGAGTTGTAAAAAGTTTCCGCCAGTTCGAAATCCGGACGTTTTGAAACCAATTCATAGTAGAATGACTTCAGATTTTTCCATATTGCCCTTTCGTGGATGCTATCTCCGAGTTTCTGACGAAGCGCTGAAAGCGTTTCGTTTACTACGAGCTTGTAAAGCTCCAGGCGTTCACGGGAGTCATACTGGATGCCATGCCAGTTTCTGCGCTCAAACCGCGATTTGGCGCGCCTCGTAATCTCCATGAACTTGGCGCGGTAATCCGCAAATCCCTGACGGATAACGTCAGCAGCCTGTTGCACTTGATGCGTTGAATTCATTAGAGCGAAATTAATGTTTCATGCTTTGTGATGGCATTATTCCCAAGCACATGCAAAACGCTAATTCTAAAATAGTTCTAAACTTGCCGAACGATGGATTTTGACAAGAAAAAGCATTGGGAAAACATCTACGAAAACCGCCCGCCAGAAGAAGTAAGCTGGTACCAGAATACACCCACCACCTCGCTGGAATTTGTGAAAAAAGTGAAGCTGCCTAAATCAGCCCGCATCATTGATATTGGCGGAGGCGAAAGTTTTTTTGTGGATTATCTGCTGGAGCAAGGCTACCGCAACATCACCGTGCTCGATATCTCCGATACAGCCATTCGCCATGCGCGGCAGCGCGTAGGTGAACAAGCCGGTCACGTGAAATGGGTGGTGACCGATGTGGTGAACTTCGAGCCGGAAGAGCAGTATGACTTCTGGCATGACCGCGCCACCTTTCATTTTCTAACCAGCGAGGATGATATTGAGCAATACCGGAAACTCGTCAGCGAATCCATCAAGCCCAAGGGACACATGATGATTGGCACATTTTCAGACAACGGTCCGCAACGGTGCAGCGGACTGGAGATTCATCAATACTCCGAAAGCCTGATGGAAGAGCAGTTCAGCGGCAACTTTCAAAAAGTGGAATGCAAGCGCGTTGACCATGTGACACCCTACAATACGATTCAGAATTTCCTGTTCTGCCTGTTCAGAAGAAGATGAGTCATCGCTCCATCATCTTTTTTAATTCATCCCAATCAAGCCCGTCAAAATTACCTGAGCTCATCATCAGCAGGGCTGAATTTTTCCAGTCGAGCGAATGAAGGGATTCAGCAAGCCGGTCACGCTCGGTAAAAATCAAAAGCCGGTCGTTTTCAAATGCGGTTTTCACCTGTTCGGGATTCAGTTCAGGTAGTTTTTTCAACTCCAGCGTATGCCGGTTGTAATAGACGATAGGGACGTTCGCTTCATTCATGCTGCCCTTGTACTCGGTGAGGAAATCAGGATTCAGGCTGCTGTAGGTGTGAAGTTCCATGCAGGCAACCAGTTTGCGTTCGGGGAATTGCTCCTTCACAGCCTGAATGGAAGCTTTCAGTTTGGAAGGGGAATGCGCAAAATCTTTGAACAAAGCGGTGGTTTCATTTTTGAAAACTGTTTCCAACCG
>DATLYB010000476.1:0-3530 GCA_035575215.1 Chitinophagales bacterium | reverse complement strand
ACCACTACGTTTGCACCGGCTTCAGCCAGGGCTTCGCAATGCTGCCGCCCGAGTAATCCGCAGGCGCCCGTTACGATGGCAACTTTGCCTTTCAATGAAAATAATTCCATGATTGTTCAATTATTAGTCCGGTAGTTTTTTTACGTCAGGGCTAAAGTCCTTTAGTGACGCTATCCTGTAACCACGCCTTTAAAGGCAGGGTTAAAGCAGAACCGTGTGTTCACAAGGGCTTTAGCGCTAACCCTCGAAAAAAGTAACGGACTATTATTCAATAAAAAGAGTCTAAAATGGGAATAAACGCGCTGCCCCATATGAAAACAGCAATGGCAAAAAAAGTGAAAAGAATCATAAAAAAAATAAGAGCATTCCCTACCGCTTCCGGTATCTTCCGGTTTTCAGAGCCTGACATCAAGCTGCAAATAAAAACAGAATAAATGAATGCCCAAAAAAGAGAAAGGGAACCCGCAACCTTGTGCGAATCCCCTTTCTCCCCTCTGCCCTCAAGGAATTTTTCTACTTTCCGAGGCTTACCAGTAAATCATCAATGCTGCTCTCAAAGGTAAATGAATCAAATACGATGTAGAATCTGTCGGGGTCAACCACTTTGTCGTATGCTCTTTTGGCCACTTCGGTCTTCGTTGATTCGAAGCTGAATACATTGAGCATCTGCCGCACCTGCTCTGATGTAAAATAGTTGCTGCCGAGAGCGCTCAACGCAATCTCCTGCCGTGTGCTTTCGAACGATTTTGATTCCAATACCCGCAGCAATTGGGTGAAATCATGTTGATTCATCGGCATCTTGTAACCCCAACCGGAATAACTGCACGGATTATTCCAATCATTCCAACCTGTGCCGGTGTTTCGATTCTCACAAGTGGTTCCATAAAACCCATTATTGGGAGGGAAGGGCAGATAACCCGGCAGATAACCAGGAGCCGGACATGGCGGTGTAACCGGAGGGACATACAAAGCCTGATAATCTTCAATCACCAGGGTATTGAAGTGCCTGATAACGGCAATCACTTCATATCCCTCTAAAATCTCCACATTGCCGCGGAAAACAGGCGTCATTCTTCCCTGCCAGCCGAACGGATGATGCTGAACGGCAAAGACTTTCAGCCGGTGAATGCCGGGCGAAAGGTTCAGAATCTCGTGCTGAATGCACAGACCGCCATGCGGAACTCCGTCAACCAGCACTGAAACAGGACGCCCGTCAAACATCCGCAGGCTGAGCGCTGTGCGTGTGTGATTGGAGAACGCACCGGTAACAATTGCCACAGAAAAAAATGCAGGGAGTAAAAGTTTTGTTTTCATAGTTCCTCCGTTTTCATTATGAATTGCCAACATCATGCCAAAAAGGTTCCTCTGGAAAACGTTGATAAGTCCGGTTCGGATAATCTGAGAGAGGCTGTAACGGTGGTCAGGTTTTATAAATTATTAGACATCCGGACAGTGAGATAAGAACCTCTATTTTACCGTTCCTTGTCAGGGAAACAACACTCCGCGATATTCCGTGATGTTCAGCAGCGGCAGCTTCGCTCCGAATTTTCGGTTGATTACTTTGATGAACTCGTTGGCGATTAAAGCTTGTCCGCGGTCATTGGGATGCAGCCCGTCAAGCGAGAAGAATCCGCCCGAGCCGAACTCAGCGGAGAAGTCAATGCCCTCGATGGTGGTTTCGTGGTAAATCCTTTCTATGAATCCGGCTAAATCAACCACAGCGAGGTTTCTTTCAGCTGCCACTTTTGCTATGATTTGGTTATAGCCTTCCGTGAATGTTTTCACGTTAGCGATTTCGGCTTCCGACAAGATGTATTCATCGCCTATCGGCTCGTATGCTCCAAGATACAGGCATTTCAGCGAGTCAACGTCAATTCCCAGCAATACGAACTCTGTGGGCTTTATTGTCCTGACCACGCCATCTTCTTCCACCACGAAAGGGTTGTGCTCGCCTTCGTGAAACGTGTAGCCGAGCGAAGGATACAATGCATTCATCGAATCGGCTTCCGCTGCATCCAGCTCAAGGGCATCATACTCGATGGTGGTGAAATACGGGAAGGTAGTGATGTCAGGAACATTAGCAATCACCCCGGTGGCGCCAAGATTTTTCATCGTGTCGAGAATGGCGTTCAGCGATGCTTCGAAGTTGTCTAAAGATGAGATGTCTTCTTCGCGGGTATCGTTCACGCGCCCGATACCTCCGTCCAGCGCATAGGAGAGCACATCATTCATTCCCACTTCAAGGGTGAAGAACGTAGGCTGTGCTGCAATCGCCTCATCAATCACTCGCGTAAGTTGCGGGTCGGTGGCAAAGCGCCAGAAATACGGGCTGAACGGCAGGTTATTGAGATAAAAAGACAGGTCAGCATATCCGGGAAACAAGGCGTGAAATGCTTTCATCGCAGGAATTCCCACGTTGTGAAAAACTTTTCCGGGTTCGGCT
The DNA here is from genome assembly GCA_035575215.1 of Chitinophagales bacterium. GTDB lineage: Bacteria > Bacteroidota > Bacteroidia > Chitinophagales > CAIOSU01 > DATLYB01. The sequence continues at coordinate 1,087 of DATLYB010000476.1, read as the reverse complement.
ATCCGCTGCGAGGGGTCGTTCAAATCAATTTCATCATCGCCAATCGAGTCAAGCCTTTCGGGAAGAATTCCGATTTCACCTTTGCAGTCAGGCTCTTTCACCAAAATAAATCTCGGAAGTGTAAGCTTATAGCCATCGGGCTTTGTTTTGTCGTAATCCGGATAGGTGCCCTTGTCGCCCTTCAGCAAAGGCTGGTTAAAATCTCCACCGCCCGCCAATTGCATTTGTTGAGCGAGGAGATTCGGAAACGATGCTAACTGTCCTTGTTTTGAAAGCGCGCCATCTGCAAAGCCTGCCGTGTAAGAACCTCCGATGGCAACGTAGCTGGAAAAGTCAGCCGTGCCGGCAGAGGGTTCAGGAATGTCCACTTTAGGCTCGCAGGATGTCAGGAAAATGAAAGAAGAAAGGTAGAAGAGTTTGGAGTATAAACTATCAGGGATGGGGATAAATCTCTTCATTTTTATTTTTTTCTGCTTTCATTTAAAAGCCAGATGTACTCCGATTGACGGCACCAGCACTGCTATCTTGTAGCTTCCATAAAATCCGGCTTCATCGGAACCATCGGTACGCTCGATGGAGCGTACATAAATTAAAGATGCGTCAATGCTTACTTTCTCCGATGGTTTATAGGACAATCCGGCTGTAAGCCCGACACGGTTGGCATCGGGTGATTCGGGGGAAACAAATCCTTCCCGAACGGGCGTCATGTCAAAATAGGCTCCGGCTCTTAACGCAAGTTTTTCAATCACGTCATACTGCGCGCCTGTACGGAAGGTGAATGAACCCTTGTACTCGCGCGGCAGCTCTGTGTCTTCCAGCTGTTCGGAATTGAAGGCATAATCAAACCGCAGCGTGTCATAAGAAAACCAGCCGGTGTAATTGATATCAAGACCAAGTGTCCATTTGTCATTCAGATGATAGCCAAAGCCAAGGTTGGCTGCAAGCGGCAAAATAATTTCAGAGGTGAATGTGGTTTTCGGAAATGAGTCGCTGATGCTGGGCGGCACCACGAATGCAGCATCGCCTTCAGCCACCTTCATTTTCACGGGAGTACGGAAATCAAATCCTAAAGAAAATTTCTTATTGA
>DATLYB010000475.1:0-2300 GCA_035575215.1 Chitinophagales bacterium | reverse complement strand
GTCAAATAATTTCGTGAAGAAGGGGCGTTTGTGCGTCAGCATTGCCATGATGCTGATATGATTGGAGTCAACATAACCCAGCAAGCCGTCAACGGTGTTTTCGGAAGTGATATTCCTGAAAATAATTTGTCCCTTGTTTTTTTCCGCGGTATAAACCTTCTCCAATTCTTCCAGCTTTGCTTTGCTCGATTCTTCACCATGCCCAAATAGGTCAACATGCACGCAATGCACTCTGGCATTTAGCGGCTGCGCAAAACTCAGCACCTTTGCAAGCGTGCGCTTGTCGGCTTCATCAAATTCACTGGCATACAGCACATCCGTGACCGGTTTTTCAGCTTTCACATTTTCGGGAACAACGAGCACGGGGAGCTTTGCTTTTTCAACTATCGTGGAGGTGATGCTGCCCAGCAGAATCTTTGTCATCCCCTCGGTGTATCGCCTGCCCATCACGATTAAATCCGGTTCGAGTTTTTGCGCAGCAAGGATGATTTCATCCACCGCAAACCCCATCGTGACGTATGATTTGATGTCAATGCTTCCCAGATGATGAGAGATGACATACTCATTCATCTGATTGAGCAGCTTCTCCATATTGCTGTTAATCTCTTTCTCTGCACTCTCGGCAATGTCGCTCAGATATTCGGAGGGCATCAGCGGGTCAACAATCGGGATATGATAAGCGTGGAAGACAGTGACCTTTGCCTTATACTGCGAGGCAAGCTGCAGAGCAAACTGGCAGGCATTGTAAGCATATTCTGAAAAATCAATAGGTACCATCAGATGTTTCATAGTTCTGGATTTCGCTTCTAATATAAGGGAAAATAACTTCACCAATGATAGAAATTGACGCCATGACAATAGTCAAATAATTTCCGCCATTCAAATTGCTTTTAAATAAAATTCACAATCACAAAACCAGCAATACCGGCAAGAAAAATCAAGCCGTATCCTGTTATCACCCGTTTTTTCAGCTCAGGACTTCCGTAAATTAAAGCAAGGGCAATCTTAACCACCGTATTGCTCAATACCGCCAGTAAAATGCCATTTGACACCGTCAGCACGCTCATGGCGGGATCAGAAATTTTTGCCAGCGAGATGGTGATGGCGTCCACATCGCTTAAGGCAGAGATGGCGCTGGCAATCAGAACTCCCTTTGAGCCGAGAAAAAGAATAGCGAAATGAACAAAGTATAATATCAAAATGAATAATCCGCCAAACTTCAGAGCTTCGCTCAGGTTAAGCGGATTTCGCGGCAGGATTTCCTCTTCCTGTATTCTTTCATGTCTATTCCGCATCAATATCAGTGCATAAACAAATCCAGCGGATATCAGCAGTATCAACGGAACAACAAGCCTGGCGAGCAGCGCTGCATTGAAAATATAAATCCACAATATTACGCGCACCGGCATGATGGACGATGCGAAAAAAATCGCGGCAGAATAATTCTTCGACAAAGCGGGATTCTCCCGGCTTCTTTTAGAAAAGGTCCACGTCACAATTGTGCTCGAAACAAAGCCTCCCACAATGCCTGTAAGCAGAATTCCTTTTTCAGCGCCTAAAAATTTTATCAGCAGATAGCCGCTAAAATTCAATCCTGATGTAAGGATGATAACCCGCATTATCTCCTGCGGATTGAAAACGTTATAGGGGTCAATAGTCCTGTCGGGCAGAAACGGTAATATCAGCGCTGCCAGCACCACAAACTTCAGGAAAGCAAAAATCTCTTCCTGGGTGATTCTGCCGGCTATAGCCTTCATCTCGAATTTCAGCGACAACAGCGTAAGGATAATGACCGTGACGGTGAGGGTAATCAGCACATATCCCAGCAGGGTCAGCAGTCCCAGCAGGAAAGAAGTAATGAGTGTGAACTCCGTGGTAGTGCCTACATCGCCCCTTTGTGATGAAACGTAATAAGACACTCCGGCAAGCACCAGCAGCCCTGCAAGGCAGAGAAAGGTTATCCAGATTCCCAGGAACCCTGATACGATTCCCGAAAGAAATCCAAGCAGGGCAACAATCGTGAAAGTTCTTACTCCTGCAAAATGATGCTCATTGTCGCGGATGGCGGCATGCTCGCGTTCCAACCCGATAACAAAACCCACCCCCAGCGTAACTGCCAGGCGAAGAGCAATATCTTTCAAAGTAAGGGTTACAAGGTCGCTGGATATGATAGTTTCATCAAACACCGCAACCAATTTACAATTACGTCTTTAGATAGATAATCGGATTCCGCTTTATTTGTTTACCCATTTAGGGCTGAGGTTGTTGAAACAGTCGTAAACATATAAACCTAAACCCAT